>DPMX01000273.1:0-7805 GCA_003540955.1 Gammaproteobacteria bacterium | reverse complement strand
CCCCGCCGTCAACCAACACGTCCGGGCGACGTCGCCCGCAAGCGGTCCGAGAGCGTCAATCGCACCAAAAATCACGTCATCATAATCGTCGTCCGGAATATTGTTACGCTCGACGATTGCTCGAATGACATGAGCACCAAGATCAGCCGCATGTACTTCGGCCAAACTACCTTTACGTTTTCCGGTAGGGCTCCGCACGGCGTCAATGATATAGGCTTCTGGCATAACTACTCTCCTAGGCAGATACAGCTCATTTCTGGAGCTTTCGTATCGAAAATATTAATTGCGACTGAATATAACATCTCAAAGTTCTTTTTAAACTACTGCGCACGACACCAGATCACGTCAGTACCTACATACATAGTACACCGAAGGTCGCCGTCAAATCGCACCGATTCGACAACCTATCTGTGCATATTTATCTAGCCACCGAAGCACGGTGTCGCGATTTTCCGTGGGGCAGCGCGGAATCGCACGCTCTATACACCCCATTTCGGCAAAGCGTTTGAGATCGTCTTCGGATGTTTCAAAGACGTCAAACATCGAGATTGAAACTGATTCCGGATCGCGCCCAGCGGAAATCAATCGCCGTTTTAAATCCGCAATGTCCGCAGTGAGGTCTCTGTGGAATACATCAATTGGAATCCAACCGTCACCAAAGTCCGCAACGCGTTGCCGTCCCCATTTTGATCCGAAGGTACCAAGAATAACGGGTGGATGAGGCTTCTGAACGGGCTTAGGATAGGACCAAATCCGATCGAAATTCACATATTCGCCGTGGAATGTTGACTCTTCTTTCGTCCAGATCTCTTTCATTGCCTTTACCCGCTCCTCGAGCACCTTCCAGCGCTCATTATACGGAGTGCCGTGATTTTCCATTTCCTCTCGATTCCAACCCGCACCAACACCAAATAAAAATCGTCCGTTAGAAAGGCTATCAACTGTAGCGACGGTCTTGGCCAACGCGATTGGGTCATGTTCGACGACGAGAGAGATGCCTGTCCCGACCTTCAAGCTGGTCGTTGCTATCGCGGCCGCAGTGCAGCTCACGAATGGATCCGACATATGGATGTACTCCCTAGGCAATTTGTCTCCTGCTGGCCAAGGTGTCTCACGACTCGCGGGAATGTGTGTATGTTCGGGAAACCACACTGATTCAAATCCGCGCTCCTCGCACGCGATCGCCAGATCGTCGGCGCGGATTGTATATTCCGTATTAAAACTAAAGACGCCAAGTTTCATCTCACATTTTCCTAAAAGGTAAACTAAATTTTGTTATCTCTTATGTTGGAACTCTACTAGTTGCTTTAAAAACGCAGGATCTCCCAATTTAGTGACGCGTCACACGTTACAACTACCTGGCCTTAAATTTTCCTTCTTAGGAAGTCCTTCGCGATACATATAACTAGTCCATCGGTAGTAACGCTTAAGCCTCGCTAAGTCTAAAAAATCAAAATTAAATAAAGGCCTGACCCCTAATAAGGAACAGTGTTTCAACCGGGAAAATTAACCGCGCATGGTAGTCGTGGCTTACCGAGTGAGATTTAGGTATAAAACTTGACTTTCAAAAATCGGACAAACAAAAGTAACAGGCCAAACTTTAAAACTTGCCCTAGTACGCCCCAATTTGAAATTTCCCATCGAGAGACACTGCCATTAGCTAAAAACTAATCAGTTGTTCTAGGGCTCAGAATAGCTTCAACTGCACCAACCCCAACTTTCGCCGCACCAGTAACCACTTGCTCAGCAGCCTTAGCAGTACCTTTAACGGTACCAGAAATAGCCCCCACTACTGGTCCGTGTTCTTCGGCATCTTCTGCAATGCCTTCGACGATATTACCCGGCGCGGTTACTGCATCAACCGTGCCTTCAACCGCGCGCTCAAGACTTTTAACGTGGTGATCAGCCATTAAACGGAGTGGCAATAATGCAACTACGCCGCTTACTACTATAGCAATAAACAATTTACCCATGATTTATCTCCTTTTTTGCTTTAAAAATTCCACGTTAAGCTGTATCTCGCAGTCTTTCAACGCTAGCGCGAAACGATCCGTTACTTAGACCGGTATAGTTTAGCCTTTACGAATCATTCGAGACACTATTAGCACTCTGCCAAACGGTATCTACGCATACACATCATTCACACGTGCTTTATTGCAAGACTTTACCTAGAATTGATGGACTAGCACATTTCGAGTTTCTAAAAAAGACGAATAGGAGAATGCCCGTGGACTTAGGTGTGATGATTTTCCCTACTGATAAGGCAATACAACCCATACAACTTGCGAAAGAAGTCGAAGCCCGCGGTTTCGAATCCCTTTGGTTCCCAGAGCATAGTCACATACCCACTAGCCGAGAAACACCATGGGGTGGTATGAAAAACGCACCTCCGCTCCCCGAAATGTATTGGCGTACGCACGATCCTTTTGTCGCGCTCGCGGCCTGCGCAGCGGTAACAGAAAAAATTCGCCTAGGCACTGGTATCACACTCGTAGCTCAACGCGATCCTATCTGGTTAGCAAAGGAATGTGCCAGTTTAGATATGATTTCGAACGGACGTTTTGAACTCGGTGTTGGCTATGGCTGGTGCGTCGAAGAAATGCGTAACCACGGTCTGGATTTCAAAGAACGTCGCAGTATCCTACGGGAAAACATTCTTCTGATGCGCGAGATATGGACTAAAGACGAAGCCAGCTTCTCGGGTACACATATCCAATTTAATAAAAGTTGGGCGTGGCCAAAACCGGTGCAAAAACATCTACCGGTTGTAATGGGTGGAGCAGCGGGGCCGAAAACGGCAGCGCATATAGCGGAGTTCTGCGATGGCTGGATGCCGATCGGTGGTGCCTATGAATTTGACGGTGGAATGGCTGAGATCAAGAAAGCCTGTGATGCAATCGGCCGCGACCCTTTGACAATCGATATCGGTATGTTTTACGCAATGGGATTCGATGCCGATCAGATAAAAGAGCACTCAGATAAAGGCGCGAAACGAGGGATTTTACCGCTACCCTCCGAAGGTTCAGATGTTGTTTTGAAATTGCTCGACGAGTACGAGAAACATTTAAATTGATCGAATAGGGGGCAGCATCCTCTGCTGGCCCCTAGTATCAAAACACATTACTGCGGACCCATAAGTTTTACGACGAACTGGAGAGCAGCATGTGTACCGTTATAACGGCACACTGACGTATCTGTGCGGGCGACATACAGACCTATCCACGCGCGAGACGCACACGTTATCAATGTGCTAAGCCTCGCATGTTTAATCTATGTTGCTCGTGCTTTCCCCCCATTGGTCGTTTAAAATTATCTAATTGACCGATTTTATGTCGTAGTTTCCGATGGTGATCAGTGACTTACACTATCGTAGGCTATAAGGAGAAAACAATGACCGCGCGCGCAGAACGACGAAGTTTCTGGACTTGGGGATATTTGTCAGATGAGCCTACTGAAAAGGAACGCATCGCCGTAGCAAAAAATCTGGCAAGACGCCTTGGAACAGAAATCACACCCCCACGCGTGCCAGATATCTCCCAGCTCAAACTGCGTAATCCACGAATCGCAGTACCTTCCAAATATAAAGCTTGGGTGACGAACGACCACAATGATCGAGTGACACACACCTATGGCGGCCACCCTATTGAATTACTCGCCGCTCTGCGTGGCGACTTCAGACACCCCCCGGACGCCGTCGCTCACCCACGGAATGAAGACGAGCTGGAGGCGACCCTGAGCTGGTGCGACGATAACGGTTATACCGCAATACCTTACGGTGGCGGTACTTCAGTGGTATGGGGCGTCAATGTTCCTCACGATTCCGCCTCCGCTGTCACTATTGATCTCGATAATCTAAATAACGTACTAGAAATCGACGATGTATCCCGCGCGGGCCGTTTTCAAGCCGGGATTCTAGGTCCAGATCTAGAGGCTGCCCTCCGTCCCAATGGGCTAACCTTACGTCATTTCCCGCAAAGCTTCCCCTGGTCTACAGTTGGTGGTTGGGTCGCCACACGTTCCGGCGGACATTACGCGACCAACGGAACCCATATCGATGATTTCGTCGAATCGACCCGAATGCTATCGCCTACGGGCTGGTTTGAATCCCGACGACTTCCGGGGAGCGGTGCCGGCCCTAGCCCCGACCGACTAGTAATAGGATCTGAAGGCACCCTCGGGATCATAAGCGAGTGCTGGTTAAGACTACAAAAACGTCCACGCTACCGCGCTACGGCCGGCGTCATCTACCCAAGCTGGGACTCCGGCTGTACGGCGGTGCGTCACATCGTGCAAACAAAATTGTGGCCAGCGAATCTACGTATTCTCGACCCAGTAGAAGCAGGGAACAATGCCGGATTAGACGGTAAACAATCGTTAGTGATTATCGGTTTCGAATCTGCAGACGTGCCACAGGGCGAGAATATTGCAGTCGCAGTTGCGATCGCTCGCGAATACGGGGGTGTCATTGCGGATGAAGACATCGTAGTCGATAACGGACAAGGTAATACTACCGGCCGTACTGGACCTGTCGGTGCTTGGCGTAGTGCCTTCATTGGGGTGAATGCCGGCCTCACGGCTGGGCTCGGCTTGCTTACCGATACCTTCGAAACCGCTACCACCTGGAATAATTGGCCCAACTTTGACGCTCACGTACGCGAACGCGTCGGCCGCGTGTTACGGGAGACGATGGGGGAAAGCGCCACCTTATCCTGTCGCTTCACGCACGTGTATCCAGACGGCCCAGCGCCATATTATTCCTTTAGTGGGGTTGCGCCACGCGGTGGTGAAGCCGAAATTTGGCGACAAATTAAGGAGGAGGCGACAGCAAGTTTAGTGGATGCGGGTGGCACCGTGACCCACCATCATGCAGTTGGACGCATGCACGCGCGCGGCTGGTCTCAGCAACGCCCGCCCCTTTTTGGGGATGTACTTAAAGCCACCAAAGCAACCCTAGATCCAAATGGAATTTTAAACCCCGGAGTTTTACTTAAAATTTGATCGCGCCTCAGCCAAGATTGACCATTTTGACCTTGGGGCACCAACATCGAAAAAAAATTTAGTTCCATTGTCGATGTTAGCTCCCCATGTATCGTTTATACAGCATCCATGAATAAATCGAAGCCCCCGTAACCACAAACACCTCGGCCGGAAATATCAAAATCAGATCGATCCTAGCGTTACAGTCAGCACCGCAACGACCAATTGCCCATATCTCATAAGTCACCGGTAAAAGCCAAATAACAGAGCAAACTAACTGCACATAACGTCCTGATCGGATAAATAGAACCTGAAAGAAGAAAACAAACCCAATGGTCGCGAAGATAAATGCATAGTACATCGTAATGAACATGTGTCGATCCGATCTCTGGTTAGAATGTCTATCGCCGGCTAGTGATGTTCCGTCTAACTTACTGCGTGTAATTAAATCTTACGATTAACCTACTTGAACTATACGACCGTGCGCATAATTTCGCTAACTAGTCGTTCCAGATCCTGTATCGATCGACATGGATCAACTCGGTCACAAGCGCTACCAAGCCGTCGCATCTCAGAGTCTCCAGAGTCCCAAAATGCCCGTGGCTCAGGGTTCAACCAAAGAACACGGCGCGCACGCTCCCGAATTCTACGCAAATGGCCCACGCCGGGATCTGAATAATTCGAACGTCCATCACCTAAAATTAACACCGTCGTACGATGATCGATATCATCTAGAACAGTCGCCTCAAGATCAGAAAGAGCGTGCCCATAATCAGTTGATCCCCAACCATATTTATGAAACGCATCATTAATTGCATCTTCAGCGGAGGCTGACTGGAAAAGATCAGTAATTTCCGCCATTTGATTCGAGAATGCAAAGGCTCTAACCTTTGGAAGAACTTCCGTTACGCTATACAGAAACAGTAATAGAAATCGCGCCGCATTCGCGACCGATCCGGACACATCGCAGACGGCAACAACCTTTGGTCGGTCAATTTTCTTTCGTTTCCATACCGTATCAAACATTAAACCGTCGTACTCGATGTTACGTCGAATTGTTTGCCGAACGTCAAGGTGGCCACGACGCGCGATTTTTTTCCTGCGACGGTGTAGAGCGACTAATCGTTTCGCAAGTTTACGCACCAAACCTTGCATGAATTTAAAATCACGCACCTCAACCGCGGACAAAGGCACCTGCTGCAATATTTCCTCTCGTAGATCAGGCCATGTATTGGCCGTGTATAGCACCAACTGTCTCTCGACGTGATCGCGTACTTCCGCGATCAGTTGCACCCGTAAATCACTAAGTAGCAATCGATCAGCTGCATCGCTATTACCGATATCATCCTCAAACGCTTCGATTCCTAGGATCTCTAGGATTCGACGCATATACATGCCTCGTTGTGTAAACAATCGTATATTTGCGACGCCTGCTTCGCGAGCGGCGTTTGCAACCGCCATCTGCAGTTCCGCGCGGTTCTCATTAGTAACCATATTGGTGAGTGTGCTGGTATTAGCGCTTTCGACGTCCGCCTCCGTAGTTACAATGTTGCCATCATTAAATGCCGAATCATCCACCACGAGAGCATCGCTGCTCGAAACATTGATCCCTTTCATATCTTCCGCAAAGAAATACCGATCGAAGCAATCGGAAAAGCGTTGTTTATCCTCAGACGATTTGGCTAACACCTGAGATAGTGATTCTTTAAGCAACCCCCGGTCTTTGAACCCTATAACATCAACCGTAGCCGCTGCGTCGAGACTCTCCGCTGTAGATACGTTGATATTACTGGCGCGCAACGCTCGGACGAACTCTATAAGAACCTGGGTCACGCTGAATACACCCGTTCACACGCAACGACATCTTCCCGGTGAGTACGGGATGGCACGGTCATAAAAGTAACGGTGTCCAAAAATAACTATCGGGCGACTGATGCGGCGCGCGTCATCACATTGATTTCTGTGTCGATGTTCTCTATGTCTTCCTGGAATTTAAGCAAAATATTCAAGGTAGTACGTACGAGCTCTTGGTCAAGTTCCTGAGCATGCATTAGTAACAAAGTTCTTGCCCAATCTATCGTCTCGCTGACAGCTGGTAGTTTTTTTAAATCTAGAGTACGTAATTGTTGTACAAAATTAACAATTTGAAATCGCAGTGACGATTCAAGTTCAGGCACACGCGATTCAATGATCTTTCGCTCCAGACGGCTATCAGGAAACGGGATATATAGGTGAATACAACGTCGTTTTAGCGCATCACCGATCTCGCGCGTGTTATTCGAAGTTAAAAATACCACCGGTGAGTGCCTAGCCCTGACGGTCCCAATCTCTGGGATCGAAATTTGATAGTCTTGTAATAGCTCAAGCAAAAATGCCTCGAATTCCTGATCAGATTTATCGATCTCATCGATCAACAAAACTGCGCCCTGATCCGCCCAAAGGGTCTTTAGCAACGGTCGCGGTTCCAAAAACTCTTCATTAAAAAATGTATCGTCAAATTCATGTAACCGGTCCATCGACGCCTGCAGTCCAGTCGCACCTTCCATGAGATCACCAAGTTTTTCCTTAAGTACCTGCGTATAAAGCAGTTGCTTACCATACTTCCATTCGTACAACGCCTTCGCCTCATCCAGACCTTCATAGCACTGCAAGCGGATCAATGGTTTTTCAAGATATTGTGCCGAAGCCTTGGCAAGCTCTGTTTTTCCGACCCCAGGCGGGCCTTCAATCAAGACTGGTTTTTCTAGAGCCTGTGCAAGAAAAACTGCCGTTGCAATGCTTTCACCACAGATGTAGCCGGTATCAGCAAGACCACGTTGGATCGCCTC
>DPMX01000108.1:4270-14236 GCA_003540955.1 Gammaproteobacteria bacterium | reverse complement strand
GTCGGACGCACGCCACGCCACCGCTTAGCGCCAGCTTTTCCTAAAGACCGCAAGGAATGCTCCGAGTTTCCGACTTCGCCGATCGTAGCGCGGCAATCAGTCGAGACTTTACGCATTTCCCCAGACCGCAAGCGCAATGTTGCAGAGCTGCCTTCACGCGCAACGTACTGAATTCCAACACCCGCACTACGCCCTAGTTGTGCTCCTTTTTTAGGTTGAAGCTCGACACAGTGAACAATGGTACCCACCGGAATATTACGCAGGGGTAGGCAGTTCCCAACTTGAATCGGTGCATCTACCCCGGAACGCACTGTATCACCAGGAACTAAACCTTTAGGGGCAACGATGTAACGTCGTTCACCGTCGGAATAAAGCAGTAACGCTATATGCGCCGAACGATTCGGATCGTATTCAAGTCGTTCAACTGTCGCACCGATCGCGTCCTTACGACGCTTGAAATCAATCAGTCGATACCGTCGCTTATGACCACCCCCACGGTGTCGCACCGTGATACGTCCGTCGTTATTTCGCCCCGATATACGATTCTTCGGTTCTATTAATGGCCCATGTGGTTCACCTTTGTGTAACTCAGGTGTGACCACCCGAACCATAGTTCGGCGCCCAGCAGAAGTCGGTTTTGATTTTATCAGTGCCATAACTGCCTTAATCCCACTCAATCACCAACCATAAAATCTAGTTCGAAGCCCGCCTTAAGTTTGACATAGGCTTTCTTCCAACCCTGGCAAAGCCCCACGTTACCGCGGAAATAACGTGTTTTGGCTGGTACATTTAATACCGTTACATCCTCTACCTCGACTTTGAACAACTGTTCGACAGCTGCTTTTATTTCCGGCTTCCTCGCGTCAGGGAGAACCCTAAAGACATACTGACGATTTTCATCTGCTACACGCGCCGCCTTCTCGGAGATTTTCGGTTCCACCAAAACCTGTAATAGGCGCTCACGGCTCACTTTAACTGCCCCTCTATACGAGCCAGAGCTGTTTTTGAGATAACGACTTTCTCAAACGCGAGCAACATCGCCGGATCAATGGTTGCTACGTCAACGAGCCCGACCCAATATAAGTTTCGCGCTGACAGATAGAGATTTTCGGTCACGTCTTCAACGACTATCAGAACGTCTTTTACACTGAAGTTCTTTAGGACGGACTCCAATGCTTTCGTCTTGGGCTCCGACATTTCACACGAGTCGACTACGACAAGGCGTTCAGCACGAACCAGTTCAGAAAAGATCGAGCACATAGCGTGTCGATACATCTTACGGTTGACTTTTTTGTTATAACTCCGAGGTCTTGCCGCAAAAGTCACACCGCCGCCTCTCCATATCGGGCTTCGTATAGTACCGGCCCGCGCACGTCCTAGTCCCTTCTGACGAAAAGGTTTTGCCCCACCACCGCGCACCGCAGCGCGGCTCTTATTAGCCTTTGTACCACGACGCCCACCTGCAAAGTAGGCGGTGACAACTTGATGAATCAACGGCTCGTTATATGGTCGGGTAAAGATATCTTCCGACAGATCGAGGTTCCCTGTCGGGTTACCATTGGCGAACGAGTGGATCTGTACTTCCATTGTTAGTTATCTACCCGTGCTTTGGTTGAAGGTCTAATCATGAGATCGCTACCTTTCGCACCAGGAACGGCACCTTTAATCATGAGGAGATTCCGCTCGCGGTCAACTCTAACGATCTCAAGACTCTGAATCGTTCGACGCACGTTTCCCATGTGGCCGGACATCCGCTTACCCTTGAAAACTCGACCAGGCGTCTGACATTGTCCTATAGAACCCGGAACTCTATGTGACAACGAATTCCCGTGAGTTGCGTCACCCATCGAAAAGTTATGTCGTTTGACGACCCCGGCATAACCCTTGCCTATGCTGGTACCGGTAACGTCCACCGCTTGTCCTACCGAAAACAACTCTGTGGTTAGCTCGCCACCCGTCGCGAGTTCTTCCATTTCACCTGCACTGGTTCGAAATTCCCATAGCCCGCGCCCCGCCTCGATGCTGTTTTTTCCAAACTCTCCGGCTTTAGGTTTACTGATCCGGTTACGGTGACATCCGCCTGTAGTAATTTGAATGGCGTTATATCCATCAGTGTCGACAGTTTTAACACGCGTGATTCGGTTCGGCGTAACTTCTACAACCGTTACGGGAACAGACTCACCGCTATCTGAAAATATGCGCGTCATACCGCGTTTTAGTCCTATCAACCCAAGTGCCATGCTGTGTCGCTCCCAGGGCTAATTAAGCTTGATCTGCACGTCAACGCCCGCAGCGAGATCTAGCTTCATTAATGCATCGACAGTTTTATCTGTCGGGTTAACAATATCGAGTAGACGCTTGTGCGTTCGAATTTCGTATTGATCACGTGCATCTTTATTCACGTGTGGTGATATCAAAACAGTAAATCGATCTTTTTTAGTTGGCAGAGGGATCGGTCCTTTGACCTGCGCACCGGTGCGCCTAGCGGTTTCTACGATCTCCCGCGTCGACTGATCAATCAACCTATGGTCAAAGGCCTTAAGCCGAATTCTTATGATCTGTTGATCCATTTCTGCGTTTCGCTCTTCTATCAATTACTCAATTATTTTCGATACAACGCCAGCACCAACCGTACGACCGCCTTCTCGGATCGCAAAACGTAAGCCTTCCTCCATCGCTATCGGATTGATCAGCTTTACTTCTATCTTCACGTTATCTCCAGGCATCACCATCTCAACGCCATCCGGGAGATCTACCGCACCTGTCACGTCCGTAGTGCGAAAGTAAAACTGAGGGCGATAATTGTTGAAAAATGGTGTGTGCCGGCCACCTTCATCTTTCGATAATACGTACACTTCAGCCTCGAAATGCGTATGCGGATTTACCGAGCCCGGAACACATAACACTTGCCCGCGCTCAACCTCTTCTCGTTTCGTCCCACGTAACAATACGCCAACGTTATCGCCTGCTTGACCCTCGTCTAAAAGCTTGCGAAACATCTCAACACCTGTACACGTCGTTTTCGCAGTCTCTTTGATCCCCACGATCTCAATCTCGTCACCGACATGCACAATCCCGCGTTCTACGCGTCCCGTCACTACCGTCCCGCGCCCACTGATCGAAAATACATCCTCAATCGGTAACAAAAACGGCTGATCAACCGGTCGCTCTGGCATCGGGATATAGCTGTCCATAGCCTCAACCAACTTATCGATCGATGGCCTACCTATCTCACTATCATCACCTTCCAAGGCCTTCAATGCACTACCAATGATCACTGGTGTATCGTCCCCCGGGAACTGATACAGGTCTAAGAGCTCCCGCACCTCCATCTCTACCAGCTCGAGCAACTCCGCGTCATCAACCTGATCCGCTTTATTCAGATAAACTACGATGTACGGAACGCCCACCTGGCGCGCTAACAATATGTGCTCTCGCGTCTGCGGCATCGGGCCATCCGCTGCACTACAAACCAAAATAGCTCCATCCATCTGCGCCGCACCAGTGATCATGTTCTTCACATAATCCGCATGCCCCGGACAGTCAACATGCGCGTAGTGTCGCGCTTCACTTTCATACTCAACGTGCGCCGTTGCGATCGTGATCCCCCGTTCGCGTTCTTCTGGCGCATTATCTATCTGATCGTAGGCTTTCGTCTCGCCCCCATACTTGGACGCCGATGTCACTGTCAACGCCGCCGTTAACGTCGTCTTCCCGTGATCTACGTGTCCTATTGTCCCCACATTTACGTGCGGCTTCGTACGTTCAAATTTCTCCTTAGACATTTTGACTCCCGTACTAATCAGACCTAGAAAACAGATCCTCTATTGCTTGATAATTTTTTCTGCAACGTTGTTCGGCGCTGCAAGATAACGAGAAAATTCCATCGTATAAGTTGCCCTGCCTTGAGTTGCAGAGCGTAAGTCGGTCGAATAACCGAACATCTCGGAAAGAGGCACCTCCGCACGGATGATCTTCCCGGCGGGCGAGTCTTCCGTACCCTGTAATATTCCGCGACGCCGACTCACATCCCCGTTTACGGGCCCAACATATTCATCTGGGGTAACGATTTCTACGTTCATCACGGGTTCTAGCAAAACTGGGTTTGCACGCTTTGCACCATCCTTAAAGCCCATAGACGCCGCGATCTTAAACGCAACCTCACTTGAATCTACATCGTGGTAGGAGCCATCGTATAAGGTAACTTTGACATCCAACATCGGGTAACCGGCAATCACCCCATTGGTCATTTGTTCGGCGACACCCTTTTCTACCGCAGGTATATAATCTTTAGGTATCGTACCGCCAACAATTTCGTTCACGAACTCAAAACCTAAACCCGGTGGCCCAGGTTCTATCCGGAATACCACGTGCCCGTATTGGCCACGTCCACCCGATTGCTTTACAAACTTGCCTTCAGCCTTTTCAACCAGTTTTCGGATCGTCTCCCGATATGCAACCTGCGGCTTACCAACGTTGGCTTCTACATCAAATTCTCGACGCATCCGATCGACAATGATATCTAGATGCAACTCTCCCATTCCCGCAATTATGGTCTGGCCAGACTCTGCATCGGTTGATACTCGAAACGACGGATCTTCCGCCGCCAGTTTAGTTAACGCCACACCCATTTTCTCTTGATCAGCTTTAGTACGTGGTTCAACAGCGACCGCTATCACTGGGTCGGGAAATTCCATCCGCTCCAACGTGATAACTTGCTTGCTCGCACAAAGGGTCTCACCTGTTGTGACCTCTTTTAACCCCACAGCAGCGGCAATATCACCGGCACGTACCTCCTTTATTTCCTCACGCGAATTAGCATGCATTTGTAAAATGCGCCCAACTCGTTCCTTCTTAGATTTAGTAGCGTTGTATATCGAGTCGCCAGAATTAATCACTCCAGAGTAGACGCGGAAAAAAGTTAAGCTCCCGACAAAAGGATCTGTCGCAATCTTGAACGCTAGTGCGGCGAAAGGCTCATCATCAGAGGATAGTCGCGACGCTTCGGTGCCATCCTCCAACAAACCCTTAATTGGTTTAACTTCGGTCGGAGCGGGCATCAACTCAACAACCGAATCTAACATTGCCTGGACACCTTTATTCTTAAAGGCGGAACCACATAAAACTGGAACTATTTCGTTAGAAAGCGTGCCAGCACGCAATCCCATAACGATCTCTTGTGTATCAAGGTCGCCATTTTCAAGATATTTCTCGGTCAACATATCAAGGGGCTCTGCGGCTTTTTCAACCATGTGTTCGCGCCAAACGGCGCAGTCACCTTGCATATCCGCCGGTATATCTCGCTCTTCAAACTTCATCCCGAGTGTTGACTCATCCCAATAGATAGCGCGCATTCTGATCAAATCGACTACGCCAGCGAACTTGTCCTCGGCGCCTATTGGTAACTGAATAGGTACTGCATTGGAACCAAGGCGATCCCTGATCTGCTCTACGACGCGTATGTAATTAGCTCCGGCGCGATCCATCTTATTAACAAAGGCAAGTCGCGGAACTTCGTATTTATTGGCTTGGCGCCAGACTGTCTCCGACTGAGGCTCCACTCCTCCAACAGCACAGAAGACACCTACCGCGCCATCCAGCACTCGCAACGATCGCTCTACTTCAATAGTAAAATCGACATGTCCTGGGGTATCGATGATATTGATACGGTGCATGGGAAACTGTTGCGCCATGCCGCTCCAAAAACAAGTAGTCGCCGCAGATGTAATAGTTATGCCGCGTTCTTGTTCCTGTTCCATCCAGTCCATCGTGGCCGCGCCATCGTGAACTTCACCGATTTTGTGTGACACGCCGGTGTAGTAGAGAATCCGCTCTGTAGTAGTCGTTTTCCCCGCATCAATATGGGCCATGATCCCAATATTGCGATAGTGTTCAATTGGTGTACTGCGAACCACTTGTCAAACCCCAAAACCCAGTGCTACCAACGGTAATGCGAAAACGCACGATTGGCCTCGGCCATCTTATGCGTATCTTCGCGTTTCTTTACGGCAGTTCCACGGTTGTCGACCGCATCCAGGAGCTCGCCCGCCAACCTCTTGTCCATCGACTTCTCACTACGCTTACGCGCCGCGTCAACGACCCAGCGCATCGCAAGAGCCATCCGTCGGTGCGGCCTTACCTCCACCGGAACCTGATACGTCGCCCCGCCAACCCGTCTGGATTTGACCTCAACTCTAGGCTCGACGTTATCCAGTGCTAACTTAAATAGTTCTAGCGGCTCTCCCTTAGCTTTCAAGTCATCCAATGCACCATACACAATCTTCTCTGCAACCGACTTTTTCCCTCGCGACATAACTAGATTTATAAATTTCGCCAACACCTGATCCCCGTATTTCGGATCGGGTAGAATTTCCCGTTTCTGTGCAGCGTGCCGTCTAGACATTATTCGTATTCATTCTATGCTTTGGGCCGCTTAGCGCCATATTTCGAACGACCGCGTCGACGGTCCGAAACCCCCGAAGTATCAAGGGTCCCACGAACAGTGTGGTAGCGCACGCCAGGCAAATCTTTAACTCGACCGCCACGGATCAAAATAACCGAATGCTCCTGGAGGTTGTGCCCTTCACCACCAATATAGGTCGTGACCTCCTGACCGTTAGTCAAGCGTACACGAGCTACTTTTCTTAGCGCTGAATTAGGTTTTTTAGGTGTAGTCGTATAAACACGGGTGCATACGCCACGTTTCTGCGGGCATCCTCCCAGAGCTGGCACGTTGCTTTTCTTGTGCTGCCGCTTTCGAGGCTTGCGTACTAATTGATTTATTGTGGCCATAATTTCGACTTCTAACCGACCCTTCGAGGGTCATTTTGGTTGCGTTAGAATTTAGGTACGCACTCGTTCAGCAGCACGATTTCATGCCACAACGAGAAACGTTCCCCCTCCACTTCATTCAGACAACAACGACGATGTCAGCATCAGCTACGCACACGACCGCGATTACGAGGTGGTTGTGGTAGATCGGTTGCAAATTGCAACCCCAAGGGACAGGTATGCCAGGTGCCAAAATAAAGCGACAGGCAAGAGCATACTCCGGCCTGTCGCGGTGGCGCGATTATAAGTACCTGAAGACTAGGCTGTCAACGGGTTTCAAGCACTTTTCGTCGTCTGATCAACGGCCTCCTCGATGGGTTCGGTGGACGGCAATTCGGACAACATCTCGGCATCCGCGGCACTCAAGCCCGGCACCTCGTCAAATACCTTAAGCCGCTTGCGCCGCCGCTCTCCGTGGTAAGAGAACCCAGTTCCCGCAGGAATCAAGCGCCCGACGATGACATTTTCTTTCAAGCCTCGGAGTTCGTCGCGCTTCCCAGTGACTGAAGCTTCAGTCAGGACACGCGTTGTTTCCTGGAATGAGGCGGCCGATATAAAAGATTCTGTCGCTAGCGACGCCTTAGTGATGCCCAATAATAATTGCTCGTAGGTCGCACCCTCCTTACCTTCCCGGCGTATCCGCTCATTTTCCTCAACCAGAAGTTCCTTTTCGACCTGCTCTCCCCGCAAAAACCGCGTTTCGCCGGGCTCGACAATTTCTACCTTTCTCAGCATCTGACGCACAATAACCTCAATATGCTTGTCATTAATCTTAACACCTTGCAGCCGATAGACCTCTTGGACCTCATTCACGATATATCGAGTGAGTTCACGTACTCCTTTTAAGCGAAGAATGTCATGGGAATCAGGTGCGCCGTCACAAATCGTTTCTCCCTTTTCAACATGCTCCCCCTCGAATACAGTCACATGGCGCCATTTTGGAATCAAATTTTCGACGGTATTACCGTCTTCAAGCGTGATCACGAGACGCTGCTTACCTTTAGTATCTTTGCCAAACGAGACGGTCCCGGTAGCCTCAGCCAATACCGCTGCTTCCTTCGGTTTCCGAGCCTCGAATAGGTCGGCCACCCTTGGTAGTCCACCGGTAATATCGCGAGTTTTCGACGATTCCTGGGGGATACGGGCCACGACGTCGCCAACCTTGACTTCGCCACCATCAGCAATATTGACGATTGCGCCCGGCAACAAAAGATACTGAGCCGGAAGGTCTGTGCCTGGTATTTTTAGCTCCCCGCCTTTCGCATCAACTAACTGAATCATTGGACGGAGATCCTTCGCTGCAGTGCCTCGTTGCTTAGGATCCGTGACGACGATGCTCGAGAGGCCCGTAATTTCATCCATTTGCCGCGACACAGTTACGCCGTCCACGATATCCTTGAACGTTACCTGCCCATCCACCTCAGTAATTATAGGATGGGTGTGCGGATCCCAATGGACAATCGATTGTCCCGGATCGACGACTGCACCGTCGCCAACCTTCAAGGTCGCACCGTACGGCACTTTATAACGCTCACGTTCACGCCCAATATCATCGATGATTGCAAGTTCACCCGACCGTGACACTGCAACGAAATCACCATCACTACGCTTTAAGACCTTTAGGTTAATCAGCTTTACCGATCCACCATATTTCACGTCGACGCTATTCAACGCTGCTGCCCGCGACGCGGCCCCTCCGATATGGAAGGTGCGCATAGTCAGCTGTGTACCCGGTTCGCCAATCGATTGGGCGGCCATAACCCCTACGGCCTCCCCCTCGTTCACTCGGTGACCGCGGGCTAAGTCCCGGCCATAGCATGACGCGCAAACCCCGTATCGCGTGTGACAGGTGATCGTCGACCGCACCTTCACTTCGTCGATTCCGTTGTCATCCAGTTGTTGTACCCAGCTTTCGTCCAATAAGGTCCCGGCAGATGCTAAGACTTCATCACTGCCAAGCTTATATACGTCCTCTGCCAAAACGCGACCAAGAATACGATCGCGTAATGCTTCAACTTCATCACCGCCTTCAATAATAGGAGTTAATATAAAACCGTCGGTCGTTCCGCAATCAAGCTCCGTTACAACCAAATCTTGCGCCACATCGACAAGACGTCGTGTTAGGTAGCCTGAATTAGCTGTTTTCAGCGCAGTATCTGCGAGGCCTTTACGCGCACCGTGGGTCGAAATGAAGTACTGCAATACATCCAAACCCTCACGAAAATTGGCTGTTATTGGCGTTTCAATTATCGAGCCGTCCGGTTTAGCCATGAGGCCTCGCATTCCAGCCAATTGCCGGATTTGGGCAGCCGAGCCACGAGCACCTGAATCAGCCATCATGTATATCGAATTAAAAGAAGCTTGCGCAACATCCTCACCTTTCGCATTGACAACGATCTCCTTCCCAAGCTTATCCATCATTGCTTTAGCGACCAGGTCGTTGGTGTGCGACCAGATGTCAACAACTTTATTGTAGCGCTCACCGGTTGTCACCAATCCCGAAGCATATTGTTCCTCAATCTCCTTCACTCCGTCTTCCGCAATTTTAATAATCGAACCCTTTTCTTCAGGGACAACCATATCGTCAACCCCGATTGAAACACCCGCACGAGTTGCCTGCTGAAAGCCCATATACATGAGGCGGTCCGCAAAGATTACCGTTTCTTTTAACCCGACATTGCGATAACAGGCATCAAATAGACGAGAAATAGAACGCTTATCAAGGGTCCTATTAGCAAGCTCGAATGGCATCCCATCGGGTAAAATCGATGACAAGAGCGCGCGGCCGACTGTAGTCTCAACAATGCTCGTCGTTTCTCGTTGTTCGCCATCTTCGTCGACGATCCGTTCGGTCATGCGAACCCTGCAGCATGCGTGAAGAGATGCGTGACCAGTCTCGTGTGCCCGGTGCACTTCGTCGATATCGGCAAACGTCATGCCAGTCCCTTTCGCGCTCGCCGATTCCCGTGTCATGTAATAAAGACCCAACACAACGTCCTGTGTAGGAACAATGATCGGGTCGCCGTTAGCAGGCGACAAGATATTGTTTGTGGACATCATTAGGCCGCGAGCCTCGAGCTGCGCTTCGATAGACAACGGGACATGAACGGCCATTTGGTCACCATCAAAATCAGC
>DPMX01000108.1:0-3972 GCA_003540955.1 Gammaproteobacteria bacterium | reverse complement strand
CATTTGGTCACCATCAAAATCAGCGTTAAATGCGGTACAGACTAAGGGGTGTAATTGAATAGCTTTACCTTCAATAAGGACCGGTTCGAACGCTTGGATCCCTAACCGGTGCAACGTCGGCGCCCTGTTCAACATAACCGGGTGCTCGCGAATTACCTCTTCTAAAATATCCCAGACTTCCGCTCCTTCGCGTTCAACCAATTTTTTCGCAGCTTTAATTGTTGTCGCCATGCCGCAACCCTCAAGCTTGCTGAAAATAAATGGCTTAAACAGTTCCAACGCCATCTTCTTAGGGAGGCCACATTGGTGTAGTTTCAGGGTTGGTCCGACCACGATAACCGAACGACCCGAATAATCCACTCGTTTACCTAACAAGTTTTGCCGAAAACGTCCTTGCTTACCTTTGATCATGTCAGCAAGCGACTTAAGTGGTAATTTATTCGTCCCGGTGATCGCTCGGCCACGGCGGCCGTTATCGAGTAGCGCGTCCACTGCCTCTTGCAACATTCGTTTCTCGTTGCGGACGATAATATCCGGCGCATTCAGATCAAGCAGCCTTTTTAGCCGATTGTTACGATTAATCACACGGCGATACAAATCATTGAGATCAGATGTCGCAAAACGTCCTCCGTCTAACGGAACCAAGGGGCGAAGCTCAGGCGGCAACACCGGCATAACTTTCATCACCATCCACTCTGGTTTATTACCCGAGTGCAAAAATGCCTCCATCAACTTCAAACGCTTGGTAAATTTCTTGATCTTCGTCTCCGACTTCGTTTTAGGCAATGCTTCTCGGATAGCACTAACTTCTTCCCTAAGGTCAACATTTTTCAGTAATTCATAGACTGCTTCCGCGCCCATTCTCGCGTCGAAATCATCACCGTATTGCTCAATCGCATCGAGATACGATTCCTCAGACAACAGCTGACCACGCTCGAGGTCCGTCATGCCTGGCTCGATGACGACATAGGCTTCGAAATACAAAATGCGCTCGATCTCGCGCAAGGTGACATCAAGCAACAATCCCATTCGCGACGGCAAAGATTTTAAAAACCATATGTGCGCAACCGGGCTCGCCAAATCTATGTGGCCCATGCGTTCCCGCCGGACCTTTGCGAGCGTCACCTCAACGCCACACTTCTCACACACGACACCACGGTGTTTTAGGCGCTTATATTTTCCGCACAAGCATTCATAATCCTTGATCGGGCCAAAAATCTTCGCGCAAAACAAACCGTCACGCTCAGGCTTGAAGGTACGATAGTTGATTGTTTCGGGTTTTTTGACTTCCCCATACGACCACGATCGGATCTTTTCAGGCGATGCCAGTCCGATCTTAATCGCGTCGAAGTCTTCGACTTGTCCTTGGCTTTTAAGTAGATCAAGTAAATCTTTCACAATGGTTGCTCCTTAAATCGGGAACCAAAAATAATCGGTAACTTTCATAACTAGCGATCGAGTTCGATATCAATAGATAAAGATCGCAATTCCTTAAGCAAAACGTTAAACGACTCTGGCATTCCGGCCTCCATACGATTATCGCCATCGACGATGTTTTTATACATCTTCGTTCTGCCGTTCACGTCGTCCGATTTTACCGTTAGCATTTCTTGCAAGGTGTACGCGGCGCCATACGCCTCAAGCGCCCACACTTCCATCTCACCGAAACGCTGCCCACC
The DNA here is from genome assembly GCA_003540955.1 of Gammaproteobacteria bacterium. Taxonomy (GTDB): domain Bacteria; phylum Pseudomonadota; class Gammaproteobacteria; genus UBA11873. Next base: position 2,293 of record DPMX01000108.1, on the reverse strand, counting down.
AAATTGCGCCTTACCCCCCAACGGTTGCTGGGTCACTAAACTGTAAGGGCCTGTCGAACGCGCATGCATCTTGTCATCGACTAGGTGGTTAAGCTTCACCATATACATGTAGCCAACAGTTACCTGGCGATCAAATGCTTCGCCCGTGCGCCCATCTATCAGTGTGGTTTGCCCACTCACTGGTAGACCAGCGAGTTTGAGCATATGCTTGATCTCGGACTCATCTGCACCATCAAAAACTGGGGTGGCCATCGGTACGCCGCTCCTTAGATTGCGAGACAGGGCGATGATTTCATCATCGTTAAACTCGTCCAGATTCTCAGTCTTGCCACTAACGTTGTAAACCTTTCCGAAAAAGTCTCGGAGGGTACCAACTCCTACATTTTTATCTAGCATTTCGCCAATCTTGTGGCCGAGACCACGAGCGGCCCATCCCAGGTGAGTTTCTAATACCTGGCCGACATTCATACGAGAAGGCACACCAAGCGGGTTGAGCACGATGTCAACTGGGGTGCTATCTTCCATGTGTGGCATGTCCTCGACCGGTACGATCATCGACACCACACCTTTATTCCCGTGCCGCCCAGCCATCTTGTCGCCCGGTTGCATACGACGCTTCACTGCAAGATAAACCTTGGTCATCTTGAGTACGCCAGGAGCGAGATCATCCCCTGACGTCAATTTGGAACGCTTTTCTTCAAACTGCCGCTCAAGGTCTGCTTGATGCTCGGAAATCTGCACTGCGAGGCGTTCAACTTGCTCATTGACGATATCAGTTGACGTCCGAATATCAAACCAACTCTCCCGTGGACTATCAGCAAGATTCTGCTTAGTGATCTTGCTATTTTTGGAGACTCCTTCAAGACCCTTTTCAACGGACTTGCCAATTAGCAGACGTTCTATACGCAGATATATGTCATCCTCTAAAATGCGCAATTGATCATCAAGATCTTTTCTCACTACGTCCAATTCCGCCTGTTCAATTTCAAGTGCACGTAGGTCTTTCTCCACCCCATCCCGAGTAAAAACTTGTACATCTATAACGGTTCCACTCATCCCTGATGGCACACGCAGAGAAGTGTCTTTTACGTCAGAGGCTTTTTCACCAAAAATTGCTCGTAGTAGCTTTTCCTCTGGGGTTAGCTGGGTTTCGCCTTTAGGGGTAACCTTTCCGACGAGGATGTCACCGGGGTGAACTTCAGCACCAATATATACAATCCCCGATTCGTCCAACTTGGATAACGCGCCTTCACTAACGTTCGGGATATCTGCAGATATTTCCTCCGAACCAAGCTTCGTATCTCGGGCAACACAGGTCAACTCTTCGATGTGGATGCTCGTATAGCGATCTTCCTGGACGACTCGCTCTGATATCAAGATCGAGTCCTCAAAGTTGTATCCATTCCACGGCATGAAAGCGACGAGCATATTCTGACCCAATGCAAGCTCACCAAGGTCGGTGGAAGGTCCGTCCGCCAGTGCATCATTGGAAGAGATCCGATCGTTTGGGCGGACCAGCGGTTTCTGATTAATACATGTGTTTTGGTTGGAACGCGTATATTTCGTCAGATTATAGATATCAACCCCAGGCTCGCCCGCTTTAGTTTCTTCATCATCGACCCGCACTACAATACGACTAGCATCGACCGAATCAACGACCCCGCTCCTCAAGGCCGAGACTGTAACACCCGAATCTCTTGCCACTGTCCGCTCTATTCCAGTGCCCACCAGAGGCTTCTCGGCACGTAATGTCGGGACCGCTTGGCGTTGCATATTGGATCCCATCAAAGCGCGGTTCGCGTCGTCATGCTCAAGAAATGGGATTAATGCCGCAGCCACCGAGACAACTTGTCGGGGTGAGACATCCATGTACTGCACACGATCCGGACCTGCTAGCGTAAATTCATTCTGATAACGGCAAGATACTAAGCTATCCGTTAGTTTTCCGTTATCATCAACGCTGGCATTCGCTTGCGCGATAACATATTGACCTTCTTCAATCGCCGACAGGTATTCAACTTCGGTTGTAACTTTACGATCACTCACACGTCTATATGGTGTTTCTAAAAACCCGTATTTGTTCGTACGTGCATACACGGCAAGAGAGTTTATTAAGCCGATATTTGGACCTTCAGGTGTCTCGATTGGACATACCCGTCCATAGTGCGTTGGGTGAACATCGCGAACCTCGAAACCCGCCCGTTCGCGCGTAAGCCCACCCGGGCCAAGAGCCGATACCCGTCGTTTGTGCGTGACTTCCGATAGTGGGTTATTTTGATCCATAAATTGTGAT
>DPMX01000009.1 GCA_003540955.1 Gammaproteobacteria bacterium | reverse complement strand
CACTACCCAAGCGTAACCGATGGCACCTTGGTATCTCCCGAACATTTAAATTTCCCGGATATCCCAGGTTTTACGTATAGCGGTGCTATCAATACCCTGTCTGATCGCGACTACTCAGTTCAGCCACCAAGTCCCTTCCCCAACCGAGATTATCCATTGCTCGTCCCAACTGTTGATAGTGACGGCAATGAAATCGCAGGGATCCGATCACCAGACATCCGCGCTCCAATTGGGACCTACACAGGATGGAATTATCGTGGCCCGAAATACGCCGAAGGTGCTTTGATGATCGTCGGTTCATTTATCCCATTCGAAAAAACGGCAGCCGAGCGCGAAAAATCTGGCGACCCTCGCCTATCGCTCGAAGAGCGATACCCAGACAACGAGCGCTATATTGAAGCCGTGCGTAAAGCCGCCAATGAACTTAACAATGAACGGTTATTAATAGACGAAGACGTTGAACGCTATGTTGCGATTGCCAAGCAGTCGAAAATCGGCAAATAATCCGAAATCATTTTATATTTAGTTAAAAACCCTACCGCTGATATTAATGAAGAAGCGGCAAACCTTCAGAGGAAGTAACAATGGCTGCAAAGAAAATACGCCGGCTCGTTACGGGCCATGATAGCAATGGCAAGTCAAATTTCACCATGGACGGCGACGCGCCGAACGTGCAGATCATGGACGCCATGGGCGGCTTAGTCGTCACCGACCTATGGGAGACTTACGATTCACCCGCAGATAATTCCGGGGAAGCAGATAATGCCGACCGCCCTGTCCATCTGGAACCTGGCCCTCGAGGGAATATTTTCCGCATTGTCGAGTTTCCACCTGACTCAGCTTGGAAAGACGACGCCGACGGTGCAGAGGCTTTTGCACAAATGCAAGCAAGCCACGCCGCCGATAGCGATGGATCGAGTGGGGACCCGGGTATGCATAAGACCAACACAGTCGACTACGCCTTAGTCCTGGAAGGTGAAATATGGGCTGTTATGGACACTGACGAACGATTAATGAAAGCCGGCGACGTCCTCATTCAACGCGGGACAAATCATGCGTGGGCAAATAAGACAGAGACAAATGCTACCGTAATGTTCGTGCTTAGCGACGCGATCCCAATATAGTCAGGAGCGGTCTCAGCGTCTCGAACGACTACGTTGAGATCGCCTTCTCCGTCTACAAAAGACGCCCCGGTCCATCTAACTTAGCCCATCCTTCGGATAGGGGCACGAAGTAAAACATCTCAACACGCCGGGTGGCGAATTTCCATGCACCATCTATCTTCGCATAGGTGTCGTGCAGTCGTCCTGCACCTATAAGGCTCTCACCCTCTCGAGTGCCTCGATTTTCGAGTGAGCAGAAACCTGTAGCACTATCGCCATCGATACGGATCATGTGGTTGGTGAAGAAAGGCTTTACTTCAAGCGGCCAGGTCGTGATGTAAAACTCTTTCAGCGACTCATGGCCCTCGATAACACCTTTCCCTAATGAACTAAAATCGACCGATCCATTCCTTGTAAACAGACTAACCAATCGATCGGCATCTTGCGCTTCGACCGCGATCCCGTACTCGTAGGTCAGCTCTCTGATCATCTCTCGATTCCAAAGCTCTTCCACCATCTCTTCGTGGGTCATGTCGTTGTCCTTCTCTCAGATTTCGGGAGTGCTCGCGGGCGGGCGCCGATGGTGCGTTAACTGCTCAAAAGCATACGCGAGGGACACTAGGCTCGCTTCATTATAAGGCAAACCCATCATCTCAATCCCAACCGGCAATCCTGCTTGGCTAAACCCCGCAGGCACACTAATCGCAGGCAACCAACTTTGAGCTGCTATTAACGTGTTCGTTGGATATGTAAAGGTCGTCCATTTCCCGGCATCTAGATCCGCGCGGCTCGGAGATGGAATCTGGGTCGTCGGAAACACTAAGGTAGAGGCGCCAACTTTCGCCATCTCGTTGATAATACTCCGTTGAAAGACCTCGCGGGCCGTGTAACGCTGATAATATTCCGGATCACTCAACGGATTCTCCGGACCTTCGACTAACATTTCAAATAGCTCGATTGCCGGATGAATCTTACCAGCGTCATAGATATCTTTTATCTTTTTCATTGGCACCGGACGGGAGTCGAGAAAAGCATCAATATCATGCCTCGAGCGAGTTACGTACAATGAGGTATATTCGACGTAGTAATCGAGGTCCGGGATTTCTACGTCAACAGTGTTAGCTCCAGCACCGCGCATGACTGCTAGAGCTTGCTCCATCAAGGCATTAACTTCAGCCGCTACAGGATCTGATGGATCGCCAAACGATTGACGCAATACGCCAATCGTTTGGCCTTTAAGTTGTTCTATGTTTAATCGTGCTTGGTAATCTACAGGCCCTGCTATAACAGCAGTTGCTGTAAACGGATCGGCCGGATCAAACCCTACCAACACATTAAGCAAGCGAGCTAAATCTTCGACCGTGCGACACATCGGGCCAGCCGAATCCTGAAACACAACGAGCGGCGACATGCCCGCGCGACTGATGAGACCCGGGGTTACCTTCAGACCAACGAGATTATCAAACGAGGACGGCAAGCGTATAGAGCCCCCTGTGTCTTCACCGACACCAATCGTACCAAGATTGGCTGCCACTGCCGCGCCGGTTCCACCACTCGAACCACCCGGATCATGAGCGAGATCGTATGGGTTCTTGGTCTCCCCTGCCATTGATGAATAGCCAAACCACGACGTCGCGAAATCTGGCATTGCCGTCTTGGCTAAAATTATTGCGCCGGCGTCGCGCAATTTAGCGATGGCGGTCGCGTCCTTTTCCGGCACGTAACCGTCCATCGCAACGCAACCGAAGGTTGTCATTAGTCCCTCGGTTTCTGCCTGATCCTTCACTACAATTGGGACTCCATGTAGCGGCCCGCTGAATTCGCCAGTACGTGCATACGCCGCATCGAGTCGTGCCGCATCCTCCCGCGCAGAGGCGTTTACCGTGATAATCGAGTTTAAGTTTGGACCCGCTTTGTCGTAAGTCGCTATACGGGCGAGATAACCGTCAACGAGATCGACCGCACTTACCTCCCCATCGCGGATTGCCATGTGGATATTTGAAATTGTGGTTTCTTCTAGTTTAAATGTCATGACACTCTCCGTAAGTTAAGGGGAGAATTAATTCTGTCCCCGACAGCGCACCAGCGCTCCGATATTATAGGACGGGCCTGTCGACGCTTTCATCTGCTAAGTGAGACTGGCACCAGAAAGGGGGATCATATCGAAAGTCGTGACACATAAAAATCCGTGGTACGGTATAACCACAAACGTTAAGTTAAAGTCCAGGAAGACGTGAATGCTCGGAGTAATGCTAATTTTCGTAGGTAGCGTTTTACTCATCAATGGAATGGGTGGATTGGGTCGAGTCGAACCGAAATCAATGGCCGTGATGAACTTCATGATTGGTGGGCTCGGTGTAGTTATTACACTCATTCAATTGGTGCGTGCTGAAACGCCGATGGATTACTTTAACATCGGTGCGTACCTCCTATTTACATTCACCTATATCTACGTTGCGATTTGTATTTGGCTAGATTTGGATATGCGGGCTTTTGGCTGGTATTGCTTTTTTGTGGCCTGCACCACCATCCCCTATTCACTCATGAGTTTCCAAAGTGGCCAATTGATATTCGGAGTGTTATGGCCAATCTGGGGTACCATGTGGTTTCTGTTTTATCTTACCTATGTCCTACAAAAAGACCTGGGGAACTTTCTACCTTACTTCGTGATTGCCGTCGGCATTGGCACTTGCTGGATCCCAGGGATGCTGATGTTGACCGATCACTGGTAGTGAACAATCGAACGGAGGTAAGCATGGATAGCTTGATTAAAAATGGTTGGATAATCGACAGTACCAGCAACCCTTGGTTTTACAGCGACATCTTGTTATCCGTCGGAGAAATCGCACCCGAAGATGGTAACCCACTCGGTGTTCGCGCCGGTAAAATGTTACTAAAACAACCTTAAACCTGGAGTAGATGGATGGAATTTGGAATCACCTTCCCGTCATATATTCGCGCCTACCATGACGCAAAAATGGCTGAGGACTGCGGGTTCACTCATGCTTGGTTTTACGATTCACAAATGTGCTACAGCGATGTCTATGCCAGCATGGCATTAGCTGCTGAGCATACGCGCCACCTCAAGATTGGGCCACTGGTGGCGATCCTCGGGAATCGTATCGCGCCGGTCACAGCGCATTCAATCGCGACAATCAACGAACTAGCCCCAGGTCGAGTTATCCTCGGCGTTGGTACAGGATTTACTGGCCGGAATGTCATGGGCATGCCGCCCGCTAAATTAAAAACAATGCGTGACCATATCGAGGTAATCAGAAATCTGCTCGCTGGCGGAGAGGCGACGTATCGTGAAGGCAATAGAGAACGTGCCATTAAATTTCTGCATCCTAACGCTGGCTACATCAATGTCGCCGATCCGATTCCAATCCACATGGCCTCGAATGGTCCCAAAGCACTGGAGATGGTCGGTCAGCTAGCTGACGGCTGGGTCACAATTGGTCTTAACGGGGAATATATTTCAAATAGCATCAAACAAATCAAAAAAGCGGCGGAAGGCGTTGGGCGTAAGTTGGATTCAGTTTACACGACCAACCTTACTTCTGGTTGCGTACTGCGACCTGGTGAGTCAATGACTTCTCCCCGCGTGTTACGGCAAATTGGTCCGTCAGCAATATTACTGCTGCATACGAATTGGGATCCAAAGCAAATGAAAATCGGACCATTCGCTCCCCCCGAGATTGCTCCCCTAGCTAAACGCTACTTCGAGGATCACATCATGAAGATGAAGACCCCTCTAGAGAAACGCTACCAAGAAATGCATTTAGGTCACCTTGCGTTTCTGCGTGACGGCGAAGCCAAATACATCACCGACGAGTTAGTAAAAATTTCTACCTTAACAGGCCCTCC
>DPMX01000109.1 GCA_003540955.1 Gammaproteobacteria bacterium | reverse complement strand
AGCGAATGGGAACAGATCTATTTATTTGGCATGCTTATACCTCTATTCTGATCGACGGCACATGGCGCAAGGCGACGCCGGCATTTAATGTTGAGTTGTGCGATAAATTCCGGCTAAGACCACTCGAATTCGACGGCTCTGCAGACTCCATCTACCATCCTTTCGACCTCGATGGTCGTAAGCATATGGAATACGTAAAGTACCGGGGGGAATTCTCAGATGTTCCCCTCGCTGCCATCACCGATGATATGACACGGTTGCATCCAGGCTTTTCCGGAACGACAGTTAACGGAGATTTTGAACGTGAAGTGTCTGAGGAAACCGCATCGTTCTGATATGAAAATGGCTCATAAAAGGATAAAAAAATGGTAAATGCAATTGTCTTAATTCAAACAAAACACGGCAGGATCAATACAGTCGCTGAAGAGCTCGCAGACATCCCAGAAGTTTCTGAAGTCTATTCAGTCGGAGGTAGCGTCGATATTGTCGCTATCATTCGCGTACGCGACAACGAGGGTATCGCAGATCTCGTAACGCAGAAAATGTTGCACATAAATGGAATCGAACGGACTGAGACAATGGTCGCGTTCAAGGCATATTCAAAACACGATCTTGAAGGCTTGTTCTCAATTGGATTGGAGCATTAGTCAACTGCGAGTATTCCTCAGCCCCTTTCAGTTCAGTTTCGATCAATCGGGCCCCACACCTCTCCATCGACACGTGCTTGACCCTCATTCACAAGTTTTAATAGGTGCGCGTAGAGTGATTTCTCTGCCATCGCGTGCAACGACGTATCGACATCGTCGTACACGACCGGTAACAAAGTTGATATCGGGCAAGGTCCAGCAACAGCAAGGGCGTCACTGACTTTTCGCTCTCGCTTGAGTCGATGCTTAATCAACCTCTTGACCTCGGTATGAGGGGTCTCGATCAAACCCCCATGACCTGGAGCTAAGTGTTCCAAGTCGTAATCCAACATCCGTTCAAGTGACCGAATATATTGGCCCATGTCACCGGCAGGTGGAATGATTACAACAGTTGATCCGCCCATAACGTGATCACCGGTTAGCAGCATGCGGTCTTCTTCAATCAAATAACACACATGATTGGCAACGTGTCCCGGCGTGAGTACGGCCCGCAAGTTAAACTCGTCTGTACGTAGGCACTCGTCGTCGACCACGGCCCGCGCCTCGACAAAGCTTGGATCCTGAAACCCGTCATTAGGAATTATATTGCCGATCACTTCGGCACCGGTTGCCGCGGCAACCGCTTGTGCTGCCGGCGAATGATCCTTGTGTGTGTGGGTGACAAAAATCCAATTCAGTCGATCGCCGACTGCGTCGAGCAGCGCATTAATATGTGAACTTATCGCAGGACCCGGATCGACCAGCGCGATGCGCTGGTGCCCGACCAAATAAGAATTAGTACCGGGTCCTGTCATCAATCCCGAATTTGGTGCGGTTAGACGCCGTACGCGCGGCGTCAGAACCACCGGTACGCCATAAGGAAATTGAGACATCCCGTCGTTTAACTAATAATACTAGTTAAATTCGATCAGACGTCTACCGTATCAAAGAATCTGATACTAGGCTCACCAACACACATCTCAGCCATCTGATCCAGCGCACCAGTTTCTTTACGCCAACCGAGATATGTCTCATATTTCGCACGGGTTTCCCAGATTTCAATTAGGACCAGATTTCCCGGGCTGTCTTGATTTTCGACAACGTCGAGACCTATACAACCGTCGTACGCACGGGTGTCGGGCAGCAACTCTTTAAATGCGCCTTTCGCAACATCTATGGCGTCTGATTTTAACTGGATTTCGAGTAATACGGTACAAGACATAATGGGCTCCTCTAGTTTCTTTCTAATCGTGTTCTTTGATAGGGGTACCAGACGATATTAGCGCCGACTGGAACCGATGTACACGCTTGCAATTTATCACTAAGCGATGATCGACTAGAAATTATAGAAACATAAGGAGTAGCAGCTCGGAGTAAACAGGCCGCCACATCTTATAAAGCAGGAAATACATTTTAATGATATTACAAGGTCAAAAATTGCTAAACGCGCTGTATTCTGTAATCTAACGCCAGGCGAATGCCGGTTGTTCATAGTGCGCAACCCGAGTTTCGCGCCCTCCAATACAAACCTCGCGGAATTGAAACAAGATCGCGGCTGTTGGTGCCGCGATCCAAGTACTACCTACTGGCATACGTAATACCGGTGCACTGTCGTCAACCTTTTCAAGCATAGGTGCGTCTTTGCGCATAAATTCCGCGATCGGAATCCGATGGATCGAATCAACCTCGTCTTCATTAGCATTAAAGTCACGTTGCGGCCCGACCCAAACGACCACGGGAGTCATAATGAATCCTGATCGCGTAATAAAGTCGTCGAGCCGCCCAATAACAGCGCTCGAATCAAGGTTGAGCCCCACCTCTTCATACATCTCCCTCAAAGCTGCCTGCTCTGCGGTTTCACCGCAGTCAATACGACCACCAGGTAAAGCCCACTGACCCGGATGATTACGCAACGTCACGGAGCGCTTAGTTAGTATCAACGCCGCCTGTGTTTGCCACGTGGTATGCGAAGGCATTCCATCCAAACACGCACCAAATCCGCTATCTGTTATAGCTACTGCGACTGCAGCGCTACGACCCTCCTCGCTCAGGGCCTTTGTCGCTTTGAATGCTGCAAGATGTTGCGAGACCTTATCTTTTAACGTGGCATCACATTCCATAGCAAAGGAAGATGTCACATTCAAAAAAATCTTGCAAAGGAATAGGTCCCACAGAAAAGAAAACGTTAACAAAACTGGGCGAGCTTAGAATCGTCTTGATAGCTCATCTGGATTAACGAGGAACCGATAATCACTACTCTCCGACGTCATATATGACGGATACCACTGAGAAATGCAGTCCCACACCCATCTAAACCACAGATCGGTTCCGCACTATTACGTTGCTATTACTCGATCGACTCACACTCCCGCGTCGGGCCACCGAAATACATTTCGCAGTAAGTTTTTGTAAGCACTTTACCTTGCAGTTCGGCAATCACAAAATCCGCTACCGCATTCACTTGGCGGGCATTAAGGTATTTTTTTCCTTGGAGTGGTCGATTATGATCATCACCCGCAAAGTCTTCAAAAGTTAGGTCGTAGCACTCACTATTCTTATAGGACTGCCGATCGAAATAGGGCATATTCGTGCCAGGACGACCGCACTTTATTACTAAAATAAGCTGCTCGCGCGTGAGTGATGTTTCGCGCAATGACGTCGCTGCACCGCCATATCCGGTACCGCCATCGCCATGCCATTTATGACAACCAAAACAGTTAGCGCGCTTGGCCGTCGAGAGGCCATAGCTCGTCAATCGAGCCACGTCGACCCCTACAGTGGGACCAACGGCAAACACGTTCAGCGGTAACCCGATTGTAATTGCCACAAATAATCTAATAAATAGCAAAGATAAGTTCGCGCGGATTGTTTCCACTCCAGAAAGCCGGACAAAAACTTGCTGCGATTGATCCTTACAAGGAAAAAACAAATAATACTTGCCCGGCTTCCATATCTTTCAGCGCAGGTGTGGCGGAAATAAACCACAGGGGCCATGCACCACCTTTCCCAGCTAATATCGCTATGTATTGCTTACCCTCGACCTCAAAACTGATCGGGGGCGCATTTATTGCGGTATTGGTGCTAAACGACCAGAGTTCTTCCATCGAATCGGAATCGATAGCGAATACACGCCCATCAGGTTCGCCACCGAAAATTAAACCACCTTTAGTTGCCAATAAGCCACCATACATAGGATAGGTAGTTTCGTACTTGCCAGCGACTTTACCTGTGTTCACGTCCATCGCTGTAACACTACCCGTTATAACCGGACCCATTTTAGGTGCACCACCTAGAAAATATTCGCGTGGCTGCCACGGTTTTGTAGTGGGCACGTTAACGTGCCCACTACAGCTT
>DPMX01000348.1 GCA_003540955.1 Gammaproteobacteria bacterium | reverse complement strand
TTGTGTAAGTCCCCGGCTCATTGTGCATGCTTTCGTTACTTTTGAGATCGGAAGAGTCGCGAACGCTCGTTGGTAGTGTCGGGAGATATGGAGCTAATTCCTCTAGCAAACTTCGTAGTCGTTGCCGTTCGTCGTTACTTTCTATTCGTTGTGAAATGCCAACCCTGGGTGTGCTCGGCAAGTAAACGAGGTAGCGTGATGAGATACTAAGGAACGTTGTGAGGCGTGCACCTTTCGTTCCTATTGGATCTTTTGTAACTTGGACTAAAAGCTGCTGTCCTTGGCTTAAAATTTGTTCGATGGGTATTTTTATCTCTGCTATAGAATTTTTGTTAGTTGGTTGGCAGAGATCTGAAACGTGGAGGAATGCGGTGCGTGCGAGACCGATGTCTAAGAATGCCGCGCCCATTCCGGGAAGCACTCGGGATACGCGCCCAAGGTAGATGTTCCCTACCAGGCCGCGCGCTCTATTTTGTTCTACGACGAATTCCTGCAACACGCCGTTTTCAATTGATGCAACGCGAGTTTCTTGCGGCGTCACGTTAACGAGGATTTCTTGTGCCATGCGCTTATTACAGTTGATCTATTCTTAGGTCGGCCTTTCGACTATAACTATTTAATTCGTAAGCTATTATAGCGATTCGACTAGACCTCATACCAGTACTCTCGCGACGGCTCGGACCATCTGTGACAAAAAATGGTTACTAGCGCTGATATCGCTCTGCCGAATGGTTGCGATCACTGACGGCTCTGGTCCTTATAATATCCCATTCATAGCGAATCACGAGTGCGTTTCGGGGTGAGTGCGGAAATGTTTTGGATGCGAAATGGTTCTGGAGCAATTTCTCCAACCGCATTTAAAAAAAAGGCCGACAAAAAGTCGGCCCTTAAGATTGAATTTGTTTTGTCTAAACTGGGTTGCTTAACGACCCTCTGTTAGATAGTTAACGTCCATGGTTCGTTTAACTTTCCGGAAAACCGGAGTCGGGTAGCTGTTCCCGAAACACGGCACCAAGGTTCCTCGATCGTTTTGATGATCCTGCACGTTTATGCTTTGGAAACTCGGGACACGAACCACTTCGGTGGTTTTCCTAGCGCCAAGGGCCTCAGACTCAGGCCGGTAATTTGGCGCTTCAGTCCAGTTCTTAGACATCTGCCAAGTTTTCCAAAGTTGTCCGGCTTTGTCGTAAGCATTCGCATAGAAACACATCGTAGTCTCTTTTTCGAGGTACAAGAATTTTTCTTTATACGGATGCGCTGGGTCTATTGGGATTTGATTTATCACCCAATAGTCACGTAGCTCCCAGTTGTCCCACGGGGCAAACCCTGAAGGTCCATAGAAATGCGACGTAGTGTAGCGTGAGGAGTTCACTGCTAGGATTCTGGCTTCGCCGACATAGATCCAATTGTGTTCTAACGGTCGACCGTTAAACCCGTAGAAGTCTTCCAGAGTATGGTCCGTTCCTAACAAGGAATCCGATTTCACCTCCACTGAGATCCGGCGTACGCGGCGCAGGCTTGGGATGTAGGCCCAAGAGTCATCAGTCTTACGCGGGTCGTCGTAGCGCAAAATCAAAAACGCGGTGCCGGCAATATCAAATGGCGAATCGAAGCCAGTATACTCGCGGAAGTCTGTGCCCTTCGCAAAACCTTTACCATCGTTCCAAAGGTAAGGCTCGGGCAGGTCCGATCTGTGCGACATTAGAACGCGCTGATAGGACCCTCTGAGTAAACGCTCGAAAGAGCCTCCGCCTCTGTAGTTCTCAGCGAACGCACCATTGTCGGTCGTTACAGCTTCATGTCCTTCGTGAGATTCACCGGGGCGCACCCAGATCCACTGCACATCGGCGACGCTAATTCCTGCGAACTGCCAACGGTAGGTATAGTTCCAAATTAACTCATAACCGTGTGCAGCGCTGCCTGGTTCCCAGTTGGTTGGATCGAACGGACGGCCAGCGGCATAGTTCTCAAGCGCGCCATCGCTTGCAATCGTCGCTTCGCCTAGGTGCTTAACTGTTACGTCTAGATAGTCTTGACGTGGCGTTAAGTCTGACGCTTCTACGATTGGCATCTCCATTCCGTCGAAGATCAGGGTTGGCTGTTGCTCTACCGGAATAAAGGGTCGAATGACATCGGCATTATCGATTGTAATGGTGTCACCCGCGGCAAATTCCGGCGTCGCTTCCTGGTTCATTTTTAACCACGCAAGGTGGTCTTCTCGCGTAGCAGCATTTGCCGCGAGCGAACCCGCCGCGAATATCGCCACCAACGCGTATTGTATCGGTTTAAACACGATAGATTCCTCCGCTTTTCTTAAAGGGGCATTTAGTACATCTGTAAAAGTACACAAAAATGCATAGAAATACACCTAGTTCCGTCATTTATTTCGGTGTTTGTTTCACATTGTTTTCACATTTGATGTGTTAGCGAGAGTGCAAATTTACCGTTTATGCGATGATATAATCCGTAGAATCTCTATAATCGCCAAACGCACTCTAGAAGCCTAGTGGATTTCGAAACCGAATTGGCCGCTATATTGCCCGCTGAGGGTTTACTTACTGCGGTTGAAGAAAAGCGTCCGTATGAGTCTGACGGTCTAGCGGCATACCGCGCAGTGCCGCGAGTAGTAGTGCTGCCGAGAACTCGCGACGAGGTGCAAGCAATCGTCAAGGTTTGTGCTGCCTACGGTGTGCCGATAGTTGCTCGCGGAGCAGGTACGGGTCTGTCCGGCGGCGCCCTGCCGCTCGAAGAGGGCTGCTTGTTGAGTTTAGCAAAATTCAACCGTATCAAACACATTGATCCGGACAACCGTATCGCCGTGGTTGAGCCGGGAGTTAGAAATCTTGCAATATCGGAGGCGGCGGCGGTATATGGGCTCTACTATGCGCCTGATCCATCCTCGCAGATCGCTTGTTCCATCGGGGGTAACGTTGCGGAAAACTCCGGCGGTGTGCATTGTCTAAAATACGGTCTCACCGTAAACAACGTACTTGCTGTAGACGTACTTACCGCCGAGGGAGAATGGCTAACTGTCGGGTGTTCGGCACTCGACAGTCCGGGCTACGACTTATTGGCCATGGTGAACGGCTCTGAGGGTATGTTAGGGATTATCATGCAGATCACCGTTAAGCTGCTACCACGCCCACCTGTTGCGAGAGTTATGCTAGGCGCTTTTTGTGCCGTACAAGACGCGGCAGATACGGTTGCAGATGTGATCGCTGCAGGTATCACACCTTCAGGTTTGGAGATGATGGATCAGCTAGCGATCGGGGCGGCAGAAGAATTTTGTCGCGCGGGCTATCCGCGCGATGCGGCCGCGATCTTGTTGTGCGAATTGGATGGTACGGCCGGTGAGGTCGACTCACAGCTTGATCACCTCCAAAAGATCTTCGAGAAACATGATTGTAACGAGATCCGAATATCAACTACCGAAGAAGAACGACAGCGATTTTGGATAGGAAGAAAATCCGCGTTCCCCGCGCTCGGACGTATCGCACCTGATTATTACTGTATTGATGGAACGATCCCGCGTCGACATCTTGGCATTGTGCTGCAACGTATTTCTGAACTCGCCCAGGAATACGGCCTGATGGTCGCGAACGTGTTCCATGCGGGAGATGGCAATCTGCATCCCCTGATTGCGTACGATGGTAATGAGGATTCTCAACTCGAAGCGGCGGAGACGCTTGGAAGCAAAATTTTAGAACTCTGCGTTAAAGTCGGTGGCACTATTACAGGTGAGCACGGAGTAGGAGTCGAAAAACTGAACGAAATGTGCGTGCAGTTCTCGGCGCTTGAACTGGCCGCATTCCACTCGATTAAGGGCGCTTTTGACCCGATTGGTCTTTTAAACCCAGGCAAAGCAGTACCTACTTTGCATCGCTGTGCTGAATTCGGTGCAATGCATGTTCACCGTGGTAACTTGCCCCATCCGGAGCTAGAGCGTTTCTAGCCCCCTTCAGTTCCTCCCACCGTAATTCCATCGATTCGGAGCGTTGGTTGACCGACCCCAACCGGTATTGACTGACCATTTTTCCCGCAGGTCCCTACGCCATTGTCTAACTTGAGATCGTTTCCAACCATTGAGACGCGGGTGAGCACCTGTGGCCCGTCGCCGATTAGTGTCGCGCCTTTTACTGGTGATGTAATCTCGCCGCTCTCTATTCGATAGGCTTCGTTCGCGCTGAAGACGAATTTTCCGTTCGTAATATCGACTTGTCCGCCGCCAAAACTAACCGCATAGATGCCTTTATCCACACTTTGAATGATTTCCTCGGGGTCGAATTTACCGGGCAGCATGTAGGTGTTAGTCATTCGCGGCATTGGCCGGTGCGAATAGGACTGTCGACGTCCATTTCCCGTCGAGGTTACACCCATAAGTTTTGCATTTTGTTTGTCCTGCAAGTAGCCACGTAATATCCCATTTTCAATCAACAACGTATTTTGGGCTGCGACGCCCTCGTCATCGATCGTTAGCGAGCCGCGCCGACCGACCAAGGTTCCATCATCTACTACCGTGCATTGCTTATCGGCAACTCGGTCACCTATACGACCAGAGAAGGCTGATGTTTGTTTTCGATTGAAATCGCCTTCGAGCCCGTGTCCGATCGCTTCATGTAGCAAGATTCCTGGCCAACCCGGCCCGAGCACGACGGTTGTCTCGCCCGCTGGTGCGTTGTCTGCGTCGAGGTTAACCAACGCTTGACGTAAGGCTTCATCCGCAACGTTTTCGGCACTTGCCTTATCGAAGAAACACTCGTAACCACTACGGCCGCCGCCGCCGTAACTAGCAGACTCGCGTCGACCGTCTTGTTCGACAATAACATTTACACTCAAGCGTACGAGTGGCCGTTGGTCTGCCCCGAGCGTTCCATCCAAGCACGCTACGATTATCGAAGAGAAATTCCCAGAAAGATTGATCATCACTTCCCGCACCCGGGGGTCTGCATTTCTGATCCGGCTGTCTAGCGATTTAAGTAGATGTATTTTTGACTCTGTGGTTACCCCTGTTAGAGGGTCGAGCGGTGGATATAGTGTTGGCACAAGAGTTTGCTCGGCGACTTTTATTTCCCGCGATTGTCCGTGTCGAGTGATTGCGCGGGCGGCCTTTGAAGCCTTTTGCAGGGCTGGTAATGCTAGCTCGTCGGAATACGCAAAGCCGATCTTTTCGCCGCTAATGGCGCGCACCCCGACACCTTGATCTATGCTGTGTGAGCCTTCTTTAACTATCCCGTCTTCGAGGCTCCAGGATTCATGTTTCGAATATTCAAAATAGAGATCGGCATAATCTACTGAGCGGCTGGCAAGAGTTCCTAATACAGCCTCTATGTTGCTGATTCGTATCCCGCTTGGGGCAAGTAATATCTGGCTAGCATGGTCTAATGCAGATTCAGTCATATTGGTCCTCGGTTCGATCGCTGCTTTTCGTTCGGGAGTTTCCCGGTCTGTTCATGGTATATTCGGCCGCTAAGGCAGGATTGCGTCAGTCGTTTTTGGCAACAACGACTCCAGCTTTCAATCTTAGGAAAATAGTGTAAACATTTTTTCTAAAGAGTTCCCGCAGCTCTCGCCCTACGATTGCAATCAAGATGTGTTGGAGTTATTTGCGGGCCGACGTGGCGTAGGGGTGTCTGTCTCGTTAAATTAGGAATTCTACTATGTCGACATTGCCCGCACTAAGGGTCGGTATACTAGGTCTCGGCACCGTGGGTGGCGGCACCATCTCGGTTCTACGTCGTAACGCCGACGCTATTTCGCGTCGGGCGGGTAGGCAGATCGAGGTGGTGGCGGCAAGTGCGCGTGATATTAAAAAACCGAGAAATTTAGATCTTTCCGGAATCACGCTATGCCAGAATCCAGCCGATCTTGTGAAGGATCCCAACGTTGATGTTGTGGTTGAACTGATAGGCGGTACGACACCAGCTAAAGAGCTGGTTATCGCAGCGCTACAGCACGGGAAGCATGTAGTGACCGCGAATAAAGCGCTTATAGCACTACATGGCAGTGAAATTTTCGAGGTGGCACTTGAAGCGCAAACGATAGTCGCCTTCGAGGCAACGGTTGCCGGCGGAATCCCCGTGATAAAGGCTGTACGTGAAGGTCTGGCCGCTAATCGTATTGGATGGCTAGCAGGTATTATTAATGGCACGTGCAACTTCATTTTGAGTGCAATGAGCGATGCCGACCAAGAATTCGAAACTGTCCTAAAGGAGGCACAAGAGCTTGGTTATGCTGAGGCAGATCCGTCATTTGACATAGACGGGATCGACGCAGCGCATAAACTCACGATAATAGCGGCGATAGCGTTCGGAGTACCGCTCCAATTCGAGTCCATTTATATCGAAGGGATCCGTTATGTTTCACGCACCGATGTTGATTATGCTGCGAGGCTCGGCTATCGGATCAAGCATCTTGCGATGGCCCGTCAAACCACATCCGGTATTGAACTGCGAGTGCATCCAACATTAGTCCCGAACAACCAATTACTAGCTAATGTCGACGGAGTTATGAATGCGATAATGATTAACGGAGACGCAGCTGGGCCGACACTCTTCTACGGTGCGGGTGCCGGTGCTGAGCCTACTGCATCTGCAGTTGTCGCTGATCTGGTCGACGTGGCAAGGGACTTTGGTGTGGATAGTGGGAGTCGGATGCCGCCGTTAGCATTTCAAGCAAGCCAACAAAGCGAACTTCCAATATTGCCGATGGATTCAATAGAGACGGCATACTACCTCCGGCTGCATGTGCTTAACCAAGCTGGAGTCATGGCTGACGTAACTCGGGTACTCGGCGCTGGTGGAATTAGTATCGAGGCAATTTTGCAACAGGAGTCGGAACCAGGTGATCCGATCGTACCGATCATCATTTTGGTGCATCCGGTTTTGGAACAAGCGATGAATCAAGCGTTAGAAGAAATCGCGGGGTTGTCGCAAGTTTACGAACCCGTGGTGAAGATACGTATGGATTCGTTGGCGTGAGCGAGAGCAAGCGCTATCAGGGGATTATAGAGCGCTATCGTGATCGCCTTCCGGTAACTCCTGCGACTCAGATCATCTCCTTAGCAGAAGGGAATACGCCCTTGCTTCGACTCGAGAATATTGAGCGCAAAATAGGCCACGCTGTCGAACTATACGCCAAGGTTGAAGGGCAAAATCCGACTGGCTCGTTCAAGGATCGAGGTATGACAATGGCGGTGACTCAGGCCGTTATGGATGGCAGCGAGGCGATAATCTGTGCTTCGACCGGCAATACCTCCGCGTCTGCTGCGGCCTATGCTGCTCGCGCCGGGATCCGTGCATTCGTTTTAATACCCGACGGTAAGATCGCATTAGGAAAGCTCGCTCAAGCGATGATCGAAGGGGCATATGTCATCCAAATCAAGGGTAACTTCGATGAAGGTATGCAGCTGGTAAAAAAGGTAGCGTCCGGGAGTCCTTTAACCATCGTAAATTCGATCAATCCCTATCGTCTGCAGGGACAAAAAACTGCCGCATTTGAAATCATTGACACACTTGGCCGCGCACCCGATATTCACGGTATTCCCGTTGGTAATGCCGGGAATATCAGCGCCTACTGGACTGGCTACAGTGAGTATGCTGGCGTATCTCCGGCGACTGCTTCTTGCTCGTTTTGTACTGATGCCTGTCCCTACTCGGAAATACCTAAGGTGCAAGCACGCCCCAGGATGTTTGGTTACCAAGCGGCCGGTGCCGCCCCATTTGTGCTTGGTGAAATGATCGATGACCCGGATACTGTCGCGACCGCGATCCGTATTGGCCGACCGCAATCATGGGATCTCGCCTGGGCTGCTGTGCATGAATCGGGTGGTGCGCTGGCGAGTCTAACAGACGAAGAAATCATACAAGCGCAACGCATGCTCGCCGACACAGAAGGGGTATTCTGCGAACCGGCGTCGGCGATTTCTGTTGGTGGTATATTGCGGGATGTCGAAAACGGTAATATCCCCGAAGGATCTTTAATCGCGTGCACCCTAACCGGGCATGGGCTAAAGGACCCCGATACTGCTATTAATCAGAGTGGGGGCCGAGTTATCGAGATCCCAGCCGAATTGGACGCGGTCAAGAGGACAATTTTTGATAATCTCTAGCCGTATGCGCGATTTGTTCCGAGCCTCCAGCTTTGCCACACGAGCTGTGAATATATCGACGACTCCCAAGACGGGTTTTGTTGCTACTCGATAGAGCGCCATCTTTTGTTTCGGCTGACTGTGTTCATCCCCGATCTGCTCACCGAAATGCTGGGCCAATTTAATGGCGTCGTCGATGGACAGCGATGGCCACTATGTAACCTCATTCTGTCAAGAGCACGCGAGTATCCCCTTGAATGTGGCACAATCGAGCGCAATCTGTGCACCTTATTTGGGCCGGAGTCGTCATCTGGTATACCGCTGTCTGTATCCGACCTTACTGCGTCGATTGACTCTCCTGATAACCGCTGTGCCGGCATAATGCGGGCCGACCCGGTGCATCTTAGGGCGGATCCGAACCAAATTCTCCTGTTTAATGACCCCAGCATCATGCCTTCGGCCGTGGAAGCAGATGCCTTGATTAAAATTTTAAATTCAGGTTTACCTCAACTTGGTTTGTGTCGGGGTCGTCATCCTGCGCGGTGGTATTTTTGTCCGGACGAGGGCTGCGACGCGATTACGGTGTCGCCGAGTCGCGTCAACGGACGGTCAATCACAAACTTTTTACCGAGTAACCCGGGAGCTGATGCCTTTGTGAAAATGATGCATGAGGCACAAATATTACTGCACGAAGCGCCGCTAAATGCTGAGCGCGTAGCGCGAGGCTTGCCGACTATCAACTCAATTTGGATTTGGGGCGACGAATTGCCTTCCAACGCTCTCGGGACCACCCCGCGGTTCGTTATTGGTGACGATGTTTTAACTGCTGCGCTGGCCAGGCGTTTTAAGTTGGACTGGTCGATCGATCGGGCCCCAACAGAGTTACTTTCACAAATAACACGCGGGGATGGCGATGGATTGTTAGTGCTTGGCGCTCCCACCGGGCCGATCAAATGCGGTGGCCGCATCTCTGGGATTGAGGCTTTTGAGCGGCGCTGGTCACAGCCAATATTAAATTCCCTGCGTTGGTTTCGTTTAGCAGAGTTACGAGTGGTCACGGATCGCGAAACCTTTTCCCTTACACCGTGGCGTCTAACCAAATTCTGGCGCACACAATATACGCCCCCCAAAGAAAAATTTTGAGCAACCTTGCGATAGTTCGTCGTAACGTTCCTGTTGGCAGTGATTTGCCTAGCGATTATCACCCCGTGGTAAAACGTGTGCTCGCCTCACGTGGTGTGTTAACCCTTGCCGAGCTTGATGTTTCCTTAGAAGGTCTACATAAACCTGATTTGCTTAGTGGTATAGACGGGGCGGTTGCCTTACTGGAGTGTGCGCTAGTTACAAAGAAAAGGATCCTTGTCGTAGCGGATTACGATGCAGATGGGGCAACGAGCTGTGCGGTCGCCATTCGGGCCCTGAAGGCTATGGGTGCACACCAAGTTTCATACATTGTTCCAAACC
>DPMX01000349.1 GCA_003540955.1 Gammaproteobacteria bacterium | reverse complement strand
CATTTTCTCCGAACTAAATTCTCTCTGCTTCGTGAACATTTCCGCATGATTATTGACTTCTCCGTGCTGCTTCTCGTCTCTAATAAGCTCTGGTCGCCAGGGTTTATAGTCTTCGTTTTCTCTATCGGATCCGTACCAATAATCTTGGAAGATTTTATCGAAGCGGACTTCGTCTTCCCGTGTACTGACCAGGTTGGCCCGTAATGTCAGTCGATAATCATCTATGTTGATCAAATCTATTGTCTTAAGGGATCGGAAAACGTCAATCAGTCGTCCTTGAGTGACAGACAATCTTGCGTCTCTTGCAAGGCGGCAAAGTTCGAAAGTGTGATCGACTACTGTGAAAGGTGATCCGTCGTTCGGTGCCATCGTTGTTAGCCTTCGTTAGCAACTACCTTTCCAACATCGACAGTACGCAGCCGTTCTATATCATCGTGGTATTTAAGGAATACTCCAGCCGTCTCATCCATAAGTTCGGCTGTAATTTCGGACACGTTGAGTCCGAGAAGGGCTTGGCTCCAATCGAGGGTTTCCGCAATACCCGGACGTTTATAAAAATCAATTTGACGTAGACGATACATGATATCAGCAATGGACTGCGCGAGGGATGCCTCAATTCCCGGTATCCGCCGCACGATGATCTCACGCTCCTTTTCAGGTGATGGGTAGTTAATCCAAAGGTATAAACAGCGTCTTTTCAAAGCGTCGTTGAGCTCTCGAGTACGATTAGAAGTAAGAATCACGCAAGGCGGGATAGTAGCCGAAAAAGTGCCGATTTCAGGCACCGTAATTTGGTAGTCTGATAACATTTCTAGTAAGAAAGCCTCAAATTCTTCGTCGGCTCGGTCAATTTCGTCGATTAAAAGGATCGCTGGCCGTGGTCCAGGATGGCGTATTGCTTGCAATAGTGGCCGGCTGAGCAAAAATTCTTCATTAAAAATCGTTTGCTCTAACGTGGTTCGCTTCTCTTCATCATTTTCCGCCATGCGGATATGTAGAATCTGACGTGCATAGTTCCATTCATACAGTGCAGTATTGCTATCCAACCCTTCGTAGCATTGCAATCGAATCAAAGGGGTCCCAAATATTGATGCTAAAACTTTTGAGACTTCTGTTTTCCCAACTCCAGCTTCCCCTTCAAGTAAAACAGGTTTGCCAAGGTCTCCTGCGAGTTTCATCGTAAGAGCAAGTGGACGATCAGCGATGTAGTTATGAGCGGCAAACGCGGCCGTCACCTCATCGATTGAGCTGAATTCTGGAAGTAAGTTGGATGTCATAACAAAGCCTTGCTTATTGGGGAAATTGCAGATTAGTCGATTATAATGCGCGTGCCATAAGGATTCATTACGGCGTTAAGGTGCCTGGGTTTTTGATGATGCTAGTCAGAGTTCGTTGAAAAAAACATCACGTAGCATGAGATCTGAGGTAAGAAAGAATAATGATGAAATTAAAATCGCTCGATTACGTGGTTCTTATTGTAGACGATATTGATACGGCACAACGCTTTTATACTGAAACACTTGGCTTGCCTCTAAAGCATCGTCGTGGCAATTATGCGCAAATTGAATCTGGGGAAACTCGGCTAGGGTTATTTTCCCGATCGGCGATGGTTTCGATTGTTGAAGACGCAGCAGAACCGAGCGATTCTAAAGCAGCTGCTAAATTCGAGCTTGGATTTAAGGTCGATGATTGCGATAAAGTATTTTCAGAGCTCGTTAAGTGTGGAGTTCCTGTAGTTGCGCAACCCCAGACACGTTCATGGGGACAGAGGACTGCTTACTTGGCCGATCCAGATGGAAATCTTATCGAATTAGTTGAAGATATGAGCGATCCGCTTAAGTCCTAAGGTTCCAATGAGTTAGAATCATTATCTATATAACTTTAAGCAATATTAACAGTAATTGGCCTTAGGCTATCTTCGAAAACATTCGATTGAAGTAAAGGATAGCTGTGCTTGTAATTTCTCCTTTCTGGGTGAAAGTCAATCTAATATATTGCACGAATCCGGATTATGGGTGCGTTAGAATATAGATTTTAGTTCAGTCTGGAACGGGTAGAAAAATTTATCTCTTAAATTTCTATAAATCGTGGATTTCATTATAATTTTCGGTAATCTAACCGTCCTAATTAAGGAGTTAATTGTGAGTCAGAACATTCGGGCGATCGTCGCCGAGAAAAACGCAGAAGGGAAGGTTGGAGCTAATCTGAAGCATATAACGTTGGATGATTTGCCAGACGAAGACGTATTAATTGAGATTGCCTACTCAACTGTCAATTACAAAGATGGGCTCGCAATTACTGGGACACTGCCTATATGCCGTAAATTTCCAATGGTATGTGGTATTGACCTATCTGGTACGGTGCTTGAATCCAGACATCCGAAATGGAAGTCTGGAGATCGAGTATTAGCAAATGGCTATCATTTGTCTGAAGAATACTGGGGTGGCTTCGCAGAAAAGCAGCGAGTTAACGGTGATTTTTTGGTTCCTGTTCCGGAAGATTTCAACCTCGAACAAGTAATGGCAATCGGCACGGCGGGTTACACGGCTATGCTGTGTGTCCATGCAATAATTGATCATGGCGTCACCGCGACGGATGGTCCTATCCTCGTGACAGGAGCGGCCGGTGGGGTGGGTTCTGTCGCGGTTATGGCGTTAGCCAAATTAGGGTATGAGGTGGCGGCGTCGACGGGCCGCCCGGAGACGACTAACTATTTGAAAAATCTAGGCGCCAGCCAGATCGTCGCGCGTGAAGATTTAGCTAGGTCTAGTAAACCACTGGAAAAGGAGCTTTGGGCGGGTGTCGTTGACGCGGTTGGTGATAAAACATTAGCGACTGCGATTGCACAGACAAAACACGAAGGCGTCGTCGTGCCTTGTGGGCTTGCTGGAGGGTTCGCATTACCAGCTACGGTTATGCCATTGATATTACGCGGAGTGACTGTGCGTGGCGTTGAGTCGATTCAAACAGAGATGGGGCGGCGCGAAAGGGCCTGGACTGATCTGGCTAAATTAATCGATAAAGAACAGCTTTCTAACGTGTTTACGACAGAGCCCCTTGAAAGAGTAATCGAGATAGGTCAAAAGATTTTAAGTGGCACGGTCCAAGGTCGCGTCGTAATTGATGTCAATGCTTAGAGAGTGCTTAGTTAACTATTGCCTTATTGTGTAATACTTGTCTCGTAAGCGCTACAACATGTAAACGCTTAGGATGGTTTGATTATGGCGAGCTGGACCCCCTCGGTCGGGATCTTATCCCCTGGCTTAAATGGTAATTCTATTACCGTGCCATCGTAGGGTGCCGTGATTGTGTGCTCAATTTTCATTGCTTCAATCGTCATCAAAGGAGTTCCGGCACTCAGCTCCTGACCGATCTCTACAAATATGTTAATCACTAAACCGGGCATAGGCGCGGCGAGTCCATTTTCGATCAAATAGTGATGACTCCCTCCCGATTCTTGAGGAATCTGTTTGTTGAAAACGTATTGGCGATCGTCAAGGAAGACATCGATACGCAGGTCTTTGCTAACGACTAATGCATTAATTCGGGCAGAGTCAATCCGGACCGCGATCTCTTGACCGTCAAGGGAATCAACAAAACATTGATAGCGGATTTCGTTTAATTCAATGACGTACCCCTCTTTTTGGTGCTCTACATTGATCACATGCAGCTGGTCGCCGCTTGTAAGGCACAGTTGTTGCTGATTTGGGAGATTTAGTCGGAAACTATCCGGGATGAGCCATGGGGAAGTCGTTCTGTCATTTTTTGCGCGTGAATTCTGCAGGCGTTTTTCATGGGTAAAAAGGGCGGCGATAATAACGGATGAATGGTTTGATAGTGACTCTGCAAAGAGTTCATTTTTATGATCGTCGATAAAGTGGGTGCTGATCCTGTCGTTAAGAAAGTCTGGATGATGGATGATACGGTTTAAAAAGTCCTGGTTTGTCGTGACGCCGGCGATTTCAGTCAAATCAAGAGCGCGTATTGCGTGTTCTATAGCGGAAGCGCGATCTTTGGCATGGACAATCAATTTCGCAAGCATTGAATCGTAGTAGGGCGAAATCTCGATATTGTCGGCAAGAGCGTGGTCAACGCGATAAGAATTTTCGGGCAGGTTGAGATGGGTGATTCTTCCGGTTGATGGTGCAAAATCTCGGGTGGAATCTTCTGCGCATAGACGCATTTCAAATGCGTGGCCTGTAACCGATATTTCGTTTTGACGAGGTAGCTCCTCTCCAAATGCAACTTTTAGTTGCAATTCCACGAGATCCCTTCCTGTAATCATCTCCGTCACTGGGTGCTCAACCTGCAAACGTGTGTTCATTTCGATGAAATAAACGTCGTTGCTTTCGTCTACGACAAACTCTACGGTTCCGGCGCCTATGTAACCAATTGCTTTGCCGGCGATGAGAGAAGTTTTGTGTATCTGATCACGTTCAGCGGTTGTGAGTCGGCTCGCCGGAGCTTCCTCGATTAATTTTTGGTAGCGACGTTGTACTGAGCAGTCGCGATCGAACAGGTGGATTAGATTGCCATGAACGTCACCGAAAATTTGAACTTCTATGTGGCGGGGGCGCGCGATATATTTCTCTAAGAAAATTTTTTCATCGCCAAATGCCAACTTCGCTTCACGTCGTGCCGAGTGCAGTGCCTCATAGAATTGTTCCCCCTCGTCTACCAACCGCATACCACGCCCACCACCCCCGCCAGAAGCTTTAATTAACAAGGGGAATCCAATTTTTTCAGCCTCACGAGCTAATTCGTTGTCGTTAATGTCCCCGATAAATCCAGGAATAACCGAGATCCCATTCTTTTCCATCAATGCCTTTGCATCCCGCTTAGATCCCATGAGCCTGATTACCTTTTCAGGTGGGCCGATAAAACAGAGGCCAGCTTTCTCGCATGATGCGGCAAAGTCCGGATTCTCGGATAAGAAACCATAACCAGGATGGATAGCTTCAGCACCTGTGCGCTTTGCGCTTTCAATGATTTTGTCCATTGCAAGATAACTTTCTATTGCAGAGGAGGCCCCGAGATGTATCGCTTCATCTGCAAACTTTACATGGGGCGCGTGAATATCGGCATCTGAGAAGACGGCGACGGAGCGTACGCCAATCTTTTTTGCGCTGCGTATGATTCGCATCGCGATTTCGCCTCGATTAGCAACTAGGATTTTATTAAACATGCTTATAAATTTACATTCGAAAGACCCCGAAAGGGGTGGGTTCGATCGGTGCATTTAATGATGCTCCGATGCTTAATCCAAGCACTCTCCGGGTGTCTGCCGGGTCGATAATGCCGTCATCCCATACACGGGCACTCGCGTAATAAGGATTCCCTTGTGTTTCATATCGTTTCCGAATAACGTCCATGAATTTTTCGGCCTCGAGTTTCGGCCATTCGCTACCTGCCTTTTCTACTTTGTTTCGCTTAACCTCTGCTAAAACTTGCGCGGCTTGTTCGCCACCCATGACGGAGATGCGTGCATTTGGCCATGTCCATAGAAACCGAGGGCTATAGGCTCGGGCACAC
>DPMX01000294.1 GCA_003540955.1 Gammaproteobacteria bacterium | reverse complement strand
TGTCGAGTTTCTGCGTCAGGCGGCATCTGACCCTAGTGTAGTCGTGATCAAACAGACCTTGTATCGAACTGGCCCGGATTCGGCGGTTGCCAAGGCCTTGATCGAGGCAGCACGTGCCGGCAAGGAAGTCACTGTCGTCGTTGAACTTCGAGCACGATTCGACGAACAAGATAACATAGCGCTGGCTACGAAGCTCCAAGAAGCCGGCGCGCATGTGGTCTATGGTGTCGTCGGACATAAAACACACGCAAAAATGATCCTAGTGGTACGTCGCGAGGGGCGCCAATTAAGACGTTACGTACATCTCGGCACGGGCAATTACCATCCCGGAACCGCGCGCCTTTATTCGGATTACGGTTTGTTCACTTGTAACAAATCTGTAGGCGCTGACGTACAGAAAATTTTTCATCAAATAACCGCACCTGGACGCCCTGGGAAACTCAGAAAGCTACTACAATCACCATTTACACTGCATAAAACAATCCTAGAACTCATAGAACGTGAAACTGCTGCGGCGCAGAACGGACAACCTGCTCGGATAATTGCAAAAATGAACTCTCTGACTGAAGTACAAGTAATTAAAGCGCTCTACTGTGCGTCCTGTGCCGGAGTAAAAATAGAGTTGATCATACGCGGGATATGCTCGTTACGACCGCAAGTAGAAGGTGTATCTGAGAATATTATTGTGCGCTCAGTTGTTGGTCGATTTTTAGAGCATACCCGGGTATTTTATTTTTATAATGGTGGGAAATACCAAGTTTACCTATCTAGCGCCGATTGGATGAATCGAAACTTCTTCAACCGGGTTGAAACTTGCATTCGCGTGGAGGAAGACAGTTTAAGAGATCAGATTGTTACGCAGGGCTTGAATCCCTACCTGACTGACAATGTCCGCGCGTGGGAACTAAATGCTAATGGATCCTATAAACGCATAAAATCAAAATCTCGTCGCCGTGACGCGCAAGAAATTCTACTTAAACAACTCTGTCCGTGAGCAAAACATCATTTGATTTTCAGTTTGTAATTCGCCGCCTTTAAATAGATTATCTCCTGTTCGAGATCCGCAGTGGTCAACTGATGCTCTTCCAACCAACCATTTGGAAATCGCAGTTGAATTTTTCCATCTTCTACCTTGATTAGAATATCAGGCAACTGAGTCTCGCTTCGTCGGCGATGAAGCACAACTGACAAGCGTAAAATCACGCATAGTAATTCGATGAGCTTTCGCGTTGGGCCCGGTAACGTATCGAATTCCTCCGATGGAAATTTCCTTCGATGCCCACGAACCAAGACAGCGAGTTGTCGTTGATCGCCCCGCGAGAAACCCGGCATGTCAAGATGAGTTAAAAGGTAGCCGCCATGCTTGTGGTATTGGCTATGTGATATTGCGCTACCGATTTCATGCAGTGCACTTGACCAGCGCAAGATGCGCTCCAAAGCGCCGCTTGATAATTCCCCTGGCTTACCAACCTGCAGCCAGAAACTTTTTGCCGTTGCGAAAACTCGACAGCCCTGAGCGCGATCGATGTTGTATAGGTCAATCAAATTATCAACCGCATGTTCACGAACATCTTCGTGCTGGATCCTACCTAGCAAGTCATAAAGCAAACCTTCACGCAAAGCGCTTGACGATACCCGCATATGATCAATACCGAACGTACGGAATATCCCAAGTAATATCGCCACACCACCGGGGAAAACCGGACGGCGTTCCTCGGATAAGCCTGGTAAAGTAATATTGTTGATATGCGAAGACTTAATTAACACGTCGCGTAACCGTTCCAACGAGGCGCCAGTAATGCCGTCCTTACTCCAGCCATTTGCAACGATTACGTCCCGGATGGCGAGGTTAGTCCCAGAAGCTCCAATAACGGATTGCCAACCCTGTTTCAGATAGCTTTCCTCAATAGGTTCTAGTTCTTGGCGGGCTCTAAGTTCAGCAGTTTGCATCCGAGCCGCAGTGATTTTGCCGTCTGCGAAATGGCTCGAACTCAAACCAACGCAACCCATATGCAGACTTTCCATTATCAAGGGATCGAAATGCCTCCCCAAAATTAATTCTGTGCTACCACCCCCAATATCAATGACAAGCCTTTGGTTAGATTCGTCTTGTAATCCGTGTGATACCCCAAGGTATATGAGGCGTGCTTCCTCCCTTCCCGCGATAACCTCGATTGGGTATCCAAGGGCTGCTTCCGCCCGAACTAGAAAATCTCGGCCATTGCGCACCTTACGCAAGGTATTCGTTCCAACGACACGAACGCTGTCGGCATCGAAGTCCCGCAAGCGCTCACCAAATCGCTGGAGACATTCGACCGCGCGGGCGACCGCTTCGTCGCTAAGCCGGTTGTCGGGCCCGAGACCCGCTGCTAGACGAACCATCTCTCGCATTTTGTCTACGACTTTAAGGTGGCCTCTTGTCGTATCGGCTACGACCATATGGAAGCTATTTGACCCAATATCGACCGCGGCTATCGATTTTGGCATGTCAAGATTCACCCATTGCACTCCCGATACAAGATGATATTGGCACGAACCTTGGGAGCCCTTGGAACACTCAATGATTTCACTTAGATGATGTACATTTCTATACGGCTAGCACATTATAACCTAAGCTGATCAGCACAGCGGGAATAGCGATGTCAGAGTTAGAAATCTTATTAATCAACCCAATAGAAGCCAGTGCCCTATTGGCTCAGGATCCAAACGCTCGTCTCATCGATGTCAGAAGCAAGGTCGAGTTCGAATACGTTGGACATCCGCTTAACGCAATACACATACCGTGGAAAGAATTTCCTGAATGGAGCGAAAACCGAAACTTTGTCGCAGATGTAGATGCTAGATTGGCGGATGACGGTAATTCGAGCAGAGATCGAGCGCTGTTGATGCTATGTCGAAGCGGCGTACGATCTCTGCATGCCGGGAAAACTCTTTTGAGTGGCGGCTACACGAGAGTGTATAACATTGAAGGCGGATTCGAAGGGGATCCCGACACAGAGAAACACCGGGGCAACATCAACGGATGGCGTTTCCACGGATTACCTTGGGAGCAAAGCTAAGGTCATCGCCCGGCTACACGTCCACTCACGAGTTCGACACTTCACTATCATCCAACTTTTAAACCAGTTGAAACAATCGCCGATTGCTAGAAAGCCTGAGAAAATGGGAAATCCGTTCAGGCTGACAGGCTCTGTTATTCTGCCTGAACTTTTTGTACCTACCTCTTTTAGCAAACAAGTGCCACGTTACCTTTTTTTCGTTACGTGTCACAAGGTGGCTCCTCAGATACAAGGTAAATACTATTTAGCCTTATAATGTCGTGCATTTTCCCCCGGACGCCCCTAATCGATGAGCAATAATTTACGTAATATCGCGATCGTCGCTCATGTCGACCACGGGAAAACCACCTTAGTAGATCAACTGTTGCGCCAATCAGGTTCGCTCACGCGGGGATCCGAAATGTATGAGCGGCTGCTCGACAATAACGATCTTGAGCGTGAACGTGGTATCACAA
>DPMX01000011.1 GCA_003540955.1 Gammaproteobacteria bacterium | reverse complement strand
GGCTGAACTAGCCGCCTCATCTGGAGAAACCGAAGAGTACGTAGTCTGTGCGTTACTACATGATATAGGCGACACCTTGGGCAGCACAAATCATCCCGATGTTGCAGCAGCAATCATCGAACCTTTCGTTAGCGATTCCCATCATTGGATGGTAAAACACCATGGAATCTTCCAAGGTTATAATTTTTTCCACCATATAGGCCTCGATCGCAACATGCGTGACCATTACAAAGGCTCGGAGCACTACGATTTAACCGAACAATTTATTGCGAAGTACGATAACCCAGCCTTCGATGCTGGCAAACCCAAACTCGATCTTGATTTGTTTGCACCAATGGTAAGGAAGCTTTTTACGACACCCAAAAAGGGTTACATGGTCACCTCCGTTTAAAAGTCTATATTCTGAAATGATCTAGATAACAAAGTCATCAACGGTGCATCAATATCCGAAATGTGTACCACGCTTGATTCCATCAAGTAGGAATATTTAAAGTTTCGACAAAATAAGCGGGACGTAGAGTTCAGCCGCGGCTGTGCCGCCGTGCACCCCATTCATCTTCAATTTTCTCTCTACCGAGAGTACATCCGTTACGGTGTGGCGGCCTTTCATCTGCAACGTGTAATCACCAATACGTGCACTAAGCTCTGGGTGGGGGCTACCCAAACCAAACCACCCCTCGTCGACCAGTCTGTCACTTGGCACAAGATTAACGACATCGCGAAATTCTGAGTCAACATAATGCTCAAATGTATTCCTGCATTGCGGGTGAACATAACAATATGCCGAACGGGGTTCACCGCAAAGCGGCAATCTCAACATTTTATTCAGATCAGGGTGGTCAGCGAGATCAATCTGTTCTTCCAAGCTCGTATCGATAAAACCATGATCGGCAGTTACTATCAACAGGGTATCGTTTTCCGCGCACATATCGAAAAGCGGCTCGAGTGCATTATCTATCTCTGCCAAATGCGCGGCAACAATCTGACTCGAAGGTCCGTGCATATGAGATAAACGATCCAGCTCTGACCAATAAGCATAAAGATAGTGCTTCCCGTCTTCCCCTCCACAGAATGACTTAAGCTTTTCAACGAAATTACTAAGGGAGCTATATGGTTCAGGTTGCGTATTACCACAGAACAATCTACTAAACGCCGAATCATAAATATCGTCAGGCAGCAATGTCGATGAAGGCCATCGAAGCGTATCGAAAAAATTAGGTCCGCCGATCAATGATCCTATCGCTGTTCCCGAACCCTCAAGTGATTCGGAGCCAAAGCGCGGAATGAAAGGCAATATAGCAACCACCTCATCTATAGCACGAAATTGCATGAACCAACCAGTCAAGCCGTGCTGCTGTGGCGCACGTCCCGTTAAAAACGTCGTTATGGCCGTAGCCGTAGTGGGCGGGTATACGGAAGTGATCTTACTCCATTGATGTCTTGCTAGGACGGTGTCAAAACCAAGCGAATGTAAAAACTCATGACCGAGACCGTCAATCACAAGCAATACAATACGCTGTACACCACTGAAATGATCCGCCATACCGGACAATGGGAGATATTGCGTGGCGGGTGCACCACAAGCATCACCGATAGAACGCATTAAGTTCACTATCGAACCGCCGCCATAATCGGGCTTTGAAATCGTTAAATCATGGGGAATTTCGGCCATCTTTAGTCCACAATGTGTAGCGGTCACCTCCCAAAGGTGATGTCATTTGCCCTGCTAACAAGTGGAACAGTTTTCTAGACCTTAGCTCCTGCTACATCGCGTAGAATACCAGTGCTGCAATCGTAAATAAGTCCGTGTATAGAAACCGTCGCCGGTACCATCGAACTACGACGTATACGGTTAACATCATCTAGCACACTACTGTCCTGGTCCCTGATAGTCAGCCAGTTAACAAAGCGACCGTCCACGGTGCCCGGCCCCTTGCCTATGTCGTGCCACCCATCGGCGTCGATCGTTGCTGTTTCAAGGCTCGATTCGAGAAGATCGCCCATGATCTCATTGCTAAACATCTCCATACCGCAGTTTGTGTGGTGAATAACAAACCATTCCCGGGTCCCAAGTAGCTTGTAAGAAATTACCAGCGATCGGATCGCATCATCACTAGCGCGCCCTCCCGCATTTCGGATCACATGCGCGTCTCCCTCTATCAGACCAGCAAATTTTGCCGGATCTAACCTGGCATCCATACAGGTTAATATAGCGAAGCGCCTAGCCGGCGGTAATTCCAGATTTTCCTTGTCTCCAAAATCAGAGGCATACCCAGCATTCGCCGCAAGAATCTCGTCTAAGATCCCGTCCATAATTCTCTCCTTCGAAACGTTATAATAGGCATAGTGTTAACTGATCGTTTTTTTTTGGTGGGGGGTAAAAGAGTACGATAATCGACAAAACTCTACCAGCAAACCAGGGAAAGGAAAGCGTTACCTTTAATACTGAAGCTTAAATACGAGGGACGGGTGTTAGAAGTTTTAACAAATTAGACTACAGCACCTGGTTTTTCTACTTGAACTACCTGGCTATCTATCAAATCGTGCGTGCTCACCTATAGATAATCAAAGATCACGGCACAAATACTCGAAATACTCCATATATTCGCGATAACGAATAAGACTGCTCGACTGCGTACTATTGATCGCTATACGCTATTGAAAATTAAAATTTTAAAGTAGAGTTAGTCCGCTAACATTAGCATTTCATGAGTTAATACGGACCCGGCCTATGAACTTTGTAAAAAACAGTGGATGGCGCGGAATCGGATTGGCCATCATCGTAGCCTTTGGTTTTTCCGCCACCTCCGTATTGTCGGCTCTCGCCTACGCTGGAGGAACAAATGCCTTGTCAGTTCTTACCATTCGCAGCATCTTCGCCTTGGTCATTCTTTTATTCATACTAAGGTTGAAAAACGTTGTAACGAAACTTCCCCCCGCTCGTCGAAACGGGGCACTTGCGTGCGGTATTTTGCTGGCGATCTATTCATACGGTCTGCTCGGCGCAATCGAGTACATGCCGGTCGCGCTTGCCGTTATTATATTCTATACCTATCCAATACTCGTCGCTGGAGTCGGCTGGATCAGTGGGCGCGAGCCATTTCGGCCAGAAGTTGCTATTGCACTATCAGTAGCCTTTCTTGGGTTGATGCTCGCCTTAGATGTTTGGGAGTTTCAACCACACCCCATTGGTGTCACCCTTGCGATTGTTGCCGCAGTCGGCCTAACGATATTACTAACCGTAATCGAGAAAGTGCGGTCTGGAAACGATTCTCGTCCGATTACTTTACATATGTTAGGCGCTTCAACCATTGTCTATCTCGTTGGAGGCGGATTTTTTGGCGACTTTCTATTACCACACACCGTCCCTGGTTGGATCGGTTTCATTGGTACGCAGATCACTTTTACATTTTCGATTGTCTGTGTTTTTATCGCCCTTTCGATGATCGGGCCACTTAGAACAAGCCTCACAATGAATATCGAACCCGTGATGACGGTGGCGCTAGGTTACTTAATCCTCGCAGAAACACTTAATGGCTGGCAATTATTAGGGTTTGCAATAGTGATCACTGCAGTTGTAGCGGTCGAGCTGATAAAACCAAAAAATGTCGTAACAAAATCTCCGCCTACGGCATAAACGATCTTTTTGTGGAGAATATCCAGCATCCAAACTGGCGCGCAATCAGTCTTGCCACCATTGTTGCCATAAGCTTCGCGGCCAATTCCACATTTGCAGCACTTGCTTACGCAGGGGGTAGTAACCCTCTTTCGATTTTGTGCGTCAGAAGCTCGACCTCTTTTGTAATCCTGTACATTTTTCTCGCCTGTTTCCGCATTTCTAGGGCGCTACCCCAACACCAACGCGCCCCTGCTCTCGGGCTCGGCTTAGTCATGATGGTTAGCTCATACGGACTGCTCGGCGCAATTAGCCACATGCCTGTCGCTTTAGTAGTCATCACGGTCTATACCTATCCCATCATTGTAGCTTGCGTGGGTTGGCTAAGTGGTCAGGAGCCGTTCCGGCCATATTTTGCCTTCGCTTTAGTCGTGGCATTTTTAGGACTAACGCTCGCGCTTGATTTGAATGGAACAACATCAAATCTTCTCGGCTTAGGACTAGCATTAATGGCCTCAGCTGGGGTCGCAGGATTGCTGATTGGAAATGAACGGATTCATCGGGGACAGGACTCACGAGCCTTCACGCTACATATGCAAGGTACTGCAATGATTGGCTTTTGTGCAGTGGCCATCATGTCTGGGAGTTTTTTACTACCAGTCACCTTCAGTGGCTGGATCGGCTTCCTAGGTGCACCCTTGTGTTATGCATTCGCCAGTGTCTTTTTTTTT
>DPMX01000106.1:453-4272 GCA_003540955.1 Gammaproteobacteria bacterium | reverse complement strand
CTCCCTTATGGCCAACCTACACATGAAAAGTTTCTGGGAAAAATTACTTCTTCCTCCATTCGTTTATTTTTTTAAACTGATTTATCCTTTTCAGCTTGTCAGTTCGCCACGCTCTCGAGTCGCCGCGGCCGCCGGCGGTTGTGCCCTGGTGCGCCTCGATAAATTGCGCTCGATTGGCGGCTTCATGTCATTGAAAGGCGCCATCATCGACGACTGTAGCTTAGCCCGGCGCATCAAAGAATCGTCCGGGCGTATTTGGATCGGTTTATCCAACGATGCGCGCGCGCTACGCCCTTATGAAAGTCTTTCTAGCATTTGGAACATGGTCGCCCGGACAGCTTATACGCAACTGCACTACTCCTACGTCTTGCTTATTGGGTGTACGGTATTGATGGCCCTAAGTTATTTGGTTCCGCTCATCGCGCTTTTTTCCGATTCTAGTACCACTAAGTTCCTCGGCGCGATTGCGTTAACGGCAATGTTCGGCTCCTACCTCCCTACCGTCGGTTATTACCGACTTCCCATGTACTGGGTCGTGACCTTACCGACTGCTGCAATGATGTTTCTGGCCATGACCTGGACTTCCGCAATTCGCTACGTACGAGGCGAACGATCACGATGGAAAAACCGTTCGTATCCTAGTACCCAAACAAGTACTAGCGACTGAACTTTTAGCTTCACGAGAACTCGATTAAGTACCAATGAGACAGAAGAACCGAAAGATGGCGAAAAAAAATCTATACCTTATAAGCCTAGCTTTATTTATGCACTGCCAATTTACAATGGCCGCAGAAAATCTTGGAGCTGGTAAAGGAGTGGTGGAGAAATTCCACGCAGAGCTCCTACAAGTCATGATTCAATCGGACAGTTTAGGCTTCAGTGGCCGCGTTGATGCATTGGTTCCGGTGCTCATGGAAACATTTGATTTCGCCACGATAGCCCGCATTGTGACAGGACAACACTGGAAAAACCTAGATGACCATCAGCGCAGTAAATTCATCGCAATTTTCGGAGATTTGAGTGCAGCGACTTACGCGTCGAACTTTGACGGCTTCTCTGGAGAAAACTTCGAGACTATAGGGGTCGAAGAGAAACGTGGCAACATCCTTGTTAGAACGCTAATCCAGCGGATAGACGACGAGCCGGTTACATTGGATTATCTGCTGCGTCGCAATGATGGGATATGGCGCATTGTTAATGTCATAGCCAATGGTGTATCCGATTTGTCGCTAAAACGGGCGGACTATACCGCCGTTTTAAAAACTGAGGGATTTGACTCACTTGTGAGTAAATTAAGTGATAAAATCGTAAGCTATAATATCGGAGAATAGCTCGGGCGAGACTCCACGGCTACAAGCGTGGCTACTGAACAATATAAACTAGCGCTGATTTACTCACTGACTGGGATAGCCTTAATGCGACAAAATTTCTTAACGGCACCAAAAAACAGCATCGCACGTCTTGCAACGTTAATCGTTGTATTTGGACTGGTTACTGGTTGCGCGAGCACCCCGAATGGTGACCCCGGGGATCCATATGAAGGGGCAAACCGCAAAATATATAACTTCAACGATTCAATCGATCGAAACGTCATGCAGCCAATCGCACGGGGTTACGTCAGTTTGACTCCAAAACCAATACGAAACAGCCTGACAAACTTTTTTGATAATGTTGGCTATGTCAACGTAATCGTAAATGATTTATTGCAAGGGAAAATGACTCAATTCTTGAGTGACACTGGTCGGTTTGTAGTTAACTCAACAATCGGAATCGGCGGCTTGTTCGACCCGGCAAAAGCAATGGGGCTCCGTGCGCACGACGAAGACCTCGGCCAAACGTTCGGCGTTTGGGGTGCTGGCGAAGGAGCCTACCTAAATATTCCATTAGCCGGCCCCAGCTCCTTTCGTGATGCCCCGGGCTTTGTCGCCCGTACGCTGCTGAACCCCATGACCTACCTGAACCCGGTGGTGACCATTCCGGTGAATGTAGTTAATGCAGTCAACGTTCGCGCAAACCTACTCGAAGCGACCAACATTCGTGACCAAGCCGCACTAGACCCATACACCTTTGTCCGCGAGGCCTATCGACAACAACGCGAATTCAAAATCCATGATGGCAATCCACCAGGCGATGGATTCGATGATTACCTAGAAGGCGAAGGCGACTCTGCAATATTAAAAATATATTAGGTAGATCGGGCGAGGTAATTTCCTAGCGGGCGTCCTAATGTACAAAATTCACAAGACGCTGATCAGTTGTCACTTGGCCGCCTGACTAATTAATTCGAGCCAGTGTAATACCTGCGGCGTAGCGCGCCGCCTCACATGCATTAAACAGCCAATATTGGCTGTCGCAATTTTGTCTGGCTGAACACTCTCAAGCGCCGTAACTTTTTGATCAAGCAATCGATTTGCCAATTCTGGTTGCAACAGCGAGTAGCTTCCTGCCGAACCGCAACAAACGTGACCCTCGGGGGTATATTCAATTTTGAAGCCAACGGCACGCAAACACGCCTCCGCCTTACCCGCGACATCCAAACCATGCTGCATCGTGCATGGTGCATGAAATGCTATTCTCTGATTCGATCTCACCCGGTATGCCCCGCGTAGCGCTCCCGGGTCGAGCACCTCGCTAGGATCACGTACGATCTCCGAAATTCGGCTCGCTCGTCCTGCGTATTCCGGATCCCGACGCAAGAGGCTACCGTATTCTTTCAACATTACCGCGCAGCCAGTTGACATAGCAACAATAGCTTCCGCACCAGCCTCAAGCGCAGCAGTCCAGGCTTCAATATTACGCCTCGCATAGCCTTGCGCTTCAGCCAACTCACCAAGGTGGTGCGATACCGCACCGCAGCAACCCGATTTCGAAAATGACAACAGTTGAATTCTCTGTTGATTGAAAATCTTGCGGGCAGCAGTGTTGATGTTTGGTGCAACGCTCTGCTGGACACATCCGTCGAGCATTATCATTTTGCGGGAGTGAATCTGCACGGACGCTTCAATAGGTGCAGCGCCGGGTGACGGCACCAGTTCCCGCAAGGTAGACGGTAAGAATGGTTCGCAGGCTCTCGCAAGCGTCATCAATGCGTTGAACCGGCGAGGATGCGGAACCACTGACCGAATAAGCCAGCGTTTAGTTTTTTCCCAAGGCCCTCGCCCGACTTTCGCGTCTATCAAGGGCCGCGCAAGATCTAGTAGTCTACTGTAACGAACACCTGACGGACATGTTGTCTCGCAAGCGCGACATGTCAGGCAACGGTCTATATGTGTCTGCGTCGCCTTACCAACGAACTCATCCTCCAACATCGATTTTATCAAATAGATACGACCGCGCGGGCCATCAAGTTCGTCACCTTTTATTTGATAGGTAGGGCACTTTGCGTTGCAAAATCCACAGTGTACGCATGCACGCATGATCGATGCCATCTCAGCACCTTCTGAGGATTCCAAGACGGCTTGTGAAAATTTTGCGCGCATATCTTCTAGTATTTTAACAAGGAGGTTTTGGGGCAACTAACGGCGTGCTCTCGATGACCTGGCATCGTCTTCGATTGGATTTGAGTTTTATTGTTCGACCCATTTTCAGGTACCTGTAATCAGTAAGGTAGATCAAATGTCGGCGTACATCCGACCTGGATTAAAAATTCGTGCAGGGTCGAAAGTCTTTTTTAGCCGGCGGTGAATACGTAAATTAACCGCACCCAAAGGTGTGAAAGGTGACTCATTGCTCTCACTGCGAAACAATGTTGCATGACCTCCGGTAGCACTTGCGAGCCTACGGATCTGATCAGCAGGAGCGTCACTGATAAGCCATCGA
>DPMX01000106.1:0-154 GCA_003540955.1 Gammaproteobacteria bacterium | reverse complement strand
TCACTGATAAGCCATCGACACGCGCCACCCCAATCCCACAAGCATTTCCCAGGAAGATCGATCGACTTACTCGCCGGTGGCAGCGATAGTCGCCATAGAGGATCAGAGGAACGGAAGAATGGCAGGCGTTGATCCCGAAGTTCCTGCCAATAAC
>DPMX01000053.1:2670-3487 GCA_003540955.1 Gammaproteobacteria bacterium | reverse complement strand
CATTCTCTTGGGAAAATGCGTGCAGTAATGCGGCTAAAATGTGAATCACGATCACCGTCAGAAATAACACTGAACTTGCAACGTGTACCTCAGTGAAAAATTCATTGACTGGTGGATCCCGCCATCCCCACTGCGGGAGGGGCAAACCGAAAATCCGGGTCGAATACCCGCTAAAAGAAGATGAAAGGTAGCCGCTTAGTGGTTGCAAAAACATCAAAAAATACAAGAGGTAATGCGCGCAGCGGGCAAATGATAATCGCCAGCCAGCCAGCGAACTGTGGTATGGCGGCGGCGGGTGATATAAGCGCCAAATAACACGGACGATCACAAGCGCAACGACTGTGAGACCAAGTGACTTATGCAGAGCGAAATAGAACGTGCGTTCCGACCCACGGGGTAAATCAACCATATTCCAACCGATCATAAATAAGCAAAAGATCATAATCGCCATAACCCAATGCAATGCCATCGCAAACCCTGTGTAACGACCTTCAGCACTCTCCATCAATCGGATCCCGGCCTCTAAATTTCATGCTCACCTATGTGCGTTCTTCTTTGATGCACTCAGAAGTTGATTCATACAAACCATAACTGGCAATTCCTGCATCTATTTATCGTCGTCTCGCTGCGGACACCGTGCGCTAATCTGATATATTTAGAGTCACTGACACGAATTTTTGCCTACCTAATAAAGAAAACGAAAATAAACTGTGCATTACAACCATACTATCTTATTCATTGTATCCGTACTGATTGCTCTCGGTCCTAATAACTCGACCGCCGATAAGATAAAACCTCCCGACATTCCCGATAAGGC
>DPMX01000053.1:0-2393 GCA_003540955.1 Gammaproteobacteria bacterium | reverse complement strand
ATAAGATAAACCCTCCCGACATTCCCGATAAGGCATATTACCTTGAAATTGACAAATCCGAGCGTCTACTCCGTGTAAAATACGCCGGAGATACCTACCAACAATTCCATGTCGCCTCCGGACGCGGAGGTCCGGGAAAGAAACAACGGGTAGGCGACAGGCGTACACCCGAGGGCATCTATCGCATTGCGCAATTAAACACAAGCAGACAGTTCCATTTTTTTATAGGACTAAACTACCCCAATATTGAAGACGCCCGTATAGGTTTTCGAAACGACGTCATTTCGAAAGAAGAATTTAATCAGATTATAGAGTCGTTGAAGTATGGCGAATTACCGCCACAAAATACCGCACTCGGAGGTGCTATTGGCATTCATGGTATCGGACTCGAGACTACTGAAAAACTCAAAATGCACGCTCACTTGGACTGGACCAAAGGATGCTTAGCGCTGACGAATACTGAGATATCGGCTCTGCGTCGCTATGTGTCGATCGGGACTGAGGTCATAATCAAGGAATGAACACACCACGGATAAAAATTCAGACATACTCTGCAAGCACCTACATTGCGATCCTTCTTATTGCATGTCTACCGCTATTAGCAACAGCGGACACAATCGTTCAGGTAATAACCGATAAACCGTTCGAGGATGTCATGTTTGAGCTCGAATTTGCGATAACCGAACGGAACTTCCGAATCACTGGCCGCAATTCAATCGGTAAAGGGCTTCGTGACCGCGGCTATGAAGACTTTTCTGAAGTGGAAGTTATCCACTTCTGCAACCTCGAATACGTTTACGAGGCGCTGCATATCGATCCTGCTTTCATCGCCCAAATGCCATGCCGTATCACTGTACATACTGAAGAAACAAAAACGGTAGTCAGTCTCATTTTATTACCGGAAGACCACATAAACGACCGAGTAAATGATTTTTCACGCCGTATGAATGTTATATTGCGCGAGATCGGTGATTTTGTGCTGGAACAAAACAACCTCGGAGATTCATGACACTACTAGATAACCGACATTATCTACTCCTCGTCTGGCTAACCACGAATGGCCTAATTGCCTTTGGGGTCATCGTTTCGTGGAACGAAGGACTGATCACGCAATTAGTCGACGGAGATCGCAGTCGAATCTGCCTCATTATCGGCCTGATTTATCTTCTCGCTACCTTGCATTGCGCCACCCGCGTACTTTACTTATCTTCAGAACTGAATTTCGCTAGTGATGTCGCGCGTATTTTCGGAGCAGCGGGCCCCAGTGATGTGATCTCGATTTCCCATGGTCGCCTAACCGTTGGGGAACTCGAATTACTACCCGTGTGCGTGGCCACTCAACACATAATCGACCTCAAAAATTCGCACTATGAACTCCGGGAAATAGATCAGACCACCGAAAAACCGAATCTGATCGAAGCATTAGCCGAAAAGCTGAAAGGTGCTCATGAAGTTGGTTGGTTTATCGTAGATATATTGCTCAAATTGGGCCTTGTCGGGACGATTATCGGATTTATTCTGATGCTAGGATCAATCGCAAACACTACCTCATTGGATGTCAACACGATGCAAAAAGTTCTTCACCAGATGAGCAGTGGCATGGGTACAGCTCTGTTCACGACGCTAGCTGGGTTAATCGGTAGTATCCTGCTGGGCTTACAATACCTCTTACTTGACAAGGGTGCTGATGAACTCTTGCATCGAATTGTCATGGTTGTTGAACTAAAAATAAAACCGCAATTGATTACTAAAGGAGGAGATTGACAGTGTCGGTATTCGGGTCCAATAAAGCCCGCCGCCGTCACCTATCAGATCCTTTCACGGATCTACTGTTTAATGCATTACTTGGGTTCACATTCTTATTCCTCATCGCAATTATGTTTATGAATCCTATAACCAAAAAAGGCATCATTAACCCTAAAGCTGAATACATTGTCACAATTTCTTGGCCCGATCATAGTCCCGATGACGTCGACGCTTGGGTAGAAGATCCGAATGGAAATCTCGTATGGTTTAGAAATCGCGAGGCCGGTCTTGTCCATCTCGATCGGGATGATCGCGGACAGATTAATGACACGATAACGGTTAACGACGAAGAAATTCAAAACCCCCTCAATCAGGAAATCGTTACAATTCGAGGTGTGGTCCCCGGCGAATTTGTAATTAACGTACACTATTACGAATCAGAGTCACTGCAACCGATAATGGTTACAGTAAAAGTGTCAAAAATTAATCCAGCACTTGAGATCGTCTACTATGGTGATACTTTACTGGAAGGGAAAGGTGATGAGAAAACAGCCGTCCGGTTCAAAATCGACAAAGCTGGAGAGGTGACCTCAATCAGTCACATCCAAAAAAGTCTAGTCGTAATCGGGTGACGAGGCACTAATTAT
>DPMX01000065.1 GCA_003540955.1 Gammaproteobacteria bacterium | reverse complement strand
AGGA
Organism: Gammaproteobacteria bacterium; assembly: GCA_003540955.1. Classification (GTDB taxonomy): domain Bacteria; phylum Pseudomonadota; class Gammaproteobacteria; genus UBA11873. Next base: position 4,670 of record DPMX01000065.1, on the reverse strand, counting down.
TGATAACAAAACTTGTGGAACACGGCCGCATGGGACAAAAAACAGGTGCTGGCATTTATAAATACGACGGCCGCAAAGCGATGCCCGACGCGGAGGTTGCAGCGCTAGCGAAAATTGAAGCAAAAGCACTTGGAGTTAAACAAATCGAAGTTACAGACGAGGAGATCATCGAGCGTCTATTTTATCCGATGATTAATGAGGGAGCATTAATCTTGGAAGAGGGAATTGCACTTCGACCAAGTGATATTGATGTTATATATGCTAGCGGCTATGGGATGGCTCGGTATCGTGGTGGGCCGATGTGGTACGCGGATACAGTGGGGTTGAAATCAGTTCGGGATGCTATGTACAAATACCGTGAGCGCTATGGTGACTTATATTGGAGTCCAGCTTCACTACTTGAAGATTTGGTTAGCGCAGGAAAAACATTTGACGAGTGGAGTAAGTCACGATAATCAATAAGGTGCTAGTCCATTTGGCAGGGGCCTAGGCAGTAGCGTCGATGGTCAACTCAAGGTCTTCGATCATCGTGTCGCGCATCACAAATTTTTGGATTTTGCCGGTGACTGTCATTGGGAATTCATTGACGAAACGAACATAAGCGGGGACTTTGTAGTGGGCAATTCGCTCGCGGCAATAGTTTTTTATATCGTCTTCGGTAGCTGAGTTACGCTCGTGTAGCTTCACCCAGGCTGCAATTTGTTCTCCATATTTCTGATCCGGTACCCCGAATACTGCAACGTCCTGAATTTTAGGATGGCGATACAGATATTCTTCAATCTCTCGAGGATAAACGTTTTCGCCCCCGCGGATGATCATATCTTTTACTCTTCCGACGATATTGCAAAAGCCTTCATTGTCGATAACAGCAAGATCGCCGGTATGCATCCAACCCGCTGGATCGATCGATTCGGAGGTCTTTTCTTCATCATTCCAGTAACCACGCATTACGCTGTAACCACGGGTGCATAGTTCTCCTTTCTCTCCGAGCGGCACTACCTTACCGTCTTCATCTATAATCATTACTTCGACGTGTGGGTGTATTCGCCCAACGGTTGAGACTCGCCTTCCCATCGGATCTTTTGGGTCACTTTGAAAGCTAACTGGACTAGTTTCCGTCATGCCATAGGCAATAGTCACCTCATCCATATTCATCTCTTCGAAGACTCGTTTCATTACTTCTACTGGACATGGTGCCCCTGCCATAATCCCTGTGCGCAAACTCGACAAGTCGTACTCTAGAAATTTCGGATGATCTAATTCCGCGATAAACATCGTAGGGACACCGTGTAAAGCAGTGCATTTTTCGACTTGGATTGTTTCCAGCACCGAAGCAGGATCGAATGCTTCATCCGGAAAAATCATCGTTGAACCATTAGTTATGCATGTCAAGACGCCCATCACCATGCCAAAACAATGGTACAAGGGTACCGGAATACATAGACGATCTTGTTCGGTGAACTGCATTGCCTGTCCAGTAAAATATGCATTATTGATAATATTAAAGTGTGTCAGTGTTGCACCTTTTGGCATGCCTGTTGTCCCACTAGTAAATTGAATGTTGATTGGGTCATCAGGTTGTAGGCGCGAAGAAATTTCAATTAATCGGGCTCTGTCCGTATCAGCGCCGAGGGATACTACGTCGGTGAAACGATACATCCCTTCATGTGGTGTTGGTGAAATGCAAATTATCGTGCGCAAGTGGGGGAGAGCGGTTGCTTTTAATTCTCCGGGCCTTGAGTGTTCAAGTTCAGGCGCGAGCTTTCCAAGAAGTTCAACGTAGTCTGAGGTTTTGAAGCGTTCTGCGATAATGATCCCAGCGCATTCGACTTTATTAAGTGCGTATTCAAGCTCGCCCACCCGGTAGGCAGGATTTATGTTAACTAATATCAAGCCGGCTTTCGCAGTAGCGAATTGCGTGATGACCCATTCGATATTATTCGGAGACCAAATCCCGACACGGTCGCCTGGCTCAAACCCTATTGCAAGCAGACCCGCAGCCATCTCATTCGCCGCATCATTCAAGCGAGCGAAAGTCCAACGAATATCTTGGTGGCGACAAACGACAGCTTCGCGATCACCCCATTTTTCCACGGCATCCTCCATCGCGTTCCCTATAGTAGAAAACTTTAGAGGTTCGAGGCTGGTCCCGTGAACGTGGCTGAGTTTAGTTAATGGCATAGTAAGATATCCCTGACGAAGTAGTAAATGCTATTTGTCATTTTGCAATGGGTCTCTCGCTTTTCAATTGCTCTATCACACTATCAATCTTTTCCTGCATGCGTTGTTCTCGATCGGTGCGTGTTCCCACTTTAATCGTTGTCGATATGCGTGGCGCGCCCATTTCATGTATCTTCTCATGGCACTCCTTCACTATCGCCATCACGTCATCCCATTCTCCTTGAATTACTGTGCCGTAGGGGTGCAATTGAGCTTTTAACTGGGCTCTCTCGATTATACGTTGACATTCCGCGATATATTTAGATACGGATACGCCGACACCAATCGGGACCACGCAGAGGTCAATTATCACGTGCATTAGAATTCTAAGGTTTTCGGGGTGCGGGGATAAGGGATCACATCCCGAATATTGCTGACACCCGTAACTAACATAAGAAATCGTTCAAAACCTAAACCAAAGCCTGCATGAGGTGCAGATCCGAAACGACGCGTCTCCAGGTACCACCAGTAATCTTGCTCGTTCAACGAATCGGACCTAACACGCTGTTGTAGGCGATCGAACCGTTCTTCTCGTTGACTACCTCCGACAAGCTCTCCAACATTTGGAATAAGTAAATCCATAGCTGCGACTGTTTTTCCGTCGTTGTTTTCCCGCATATAAAACGGTTTGATTTCACGTGGCCAGTCGTGAACGAATACGGGGCCCTCAAAATGCTTCTCCGTTAGATACCGTTCGTGTTCGGATTGCAGATCTCGTCCCCAAATTGGTTGGAACTCAAACCCATCGTTGTTCTTCGTTAATATTTTAATCGCTTCGGTGTAGGATACGCGTTCAAATTTTCCAGTTTCTATCAACCCGAGTCGGGCGTCTAAACTCTTATCGACGAAATCAGAAAATAGCTTGAAATCTTCACTACAATCAGTCCGAACGAATGCGATCAAGTACCGCACCATTTCTTCCGCCAGGTCCATGTCATCGTTTAGGTCGGCAAACGCTATCTCTGGTTCTACCATCCAGAACTCCGACATATGCCGGGATGTATTTGAGTTTTCGGAACGAAATGTCGGTCCAAATGTATATACGTTTCCTACCGCAAGACAAAATGGTTCAACGGCTAACTGGCCCGAGACAGTCAGGTAAGCCTCCCGGCCGAAAAAGTCCTCGCTAAAGTCAATCTTTCCACCAACAGTAGGAATATTCTGGAAATCGAGAGTTGTGACTCGAAAAAGTTCTCCGGCTCCTTCGCAATCAGACCCCGTTATTATTGGGGTATGCACGTAATGGAACCCATGTCCCTGAAAAAACTGATGAATGGCATAAGAGAGGCGCGAACGAATCCGAAACATTGCGCCATATTTGTTCGTTCGACCTCGAAGATGAGCAATTGTCCGTAAAAATTCGTCTGAATGTCGCTTTTTCTGTAGCGGATAGTCCCCTGGGCAGGAGCCTACAATCTTAAAGCTGAGTACACGCAGCTCCCATCGTTGATTCTTGCCTGGCGATTCGATCAAGTCTCCTGCAATTGATATTGCGGTGCCCGTACCGATTGATCTCAGCTCTGAGTAGTTATCGACCTCCTCATCTGCGATAGCTTGAATGCTTTTAACGCAAGAACCATCGTTAATTTCGAGAAATGAAAAGGTTTTGGAGTTTCGACGCGTTCTTACCCAGCCGTTAATATTAATTCCCATTTGCGGCGAGCTACTATCAAGTAGCCTGGCAATTGATAGGCGTCGTTTATACATTAGGACTCTGGCTCATAACCTAAGTTGGGAGATAACCAACGTTCTGCCTCACGCTCATTGATTCCTTTGCGTTTAGCATAGTCGTGGACTTGATCGCGGTTAATTTTGCCAACGCCGAAGTATCGCGAACCGGGGTGTGAGAAGTACCAACCGCACACAGCGGCCGTAGGAAGCATCGCGTAATTCTCGGTCAAGTGCATACCAATGTTTTCCTCAACGGCGAGTAAACTCCAAAGCATCGGTTTTTCTGTGTGGTCTGGACAGGCTGGGTAACCGGGCGCAGGTCGGATCCCTTGATACTTTTCTGCAATCAATTCTTCGCAATTCAATAATTCGTCTGTTGCATATCCCCAATACTCACGCCTAATAATTGCATGCATGCGTTCGGCAAATGCTTCTGCAAGACGGTCCGCTAACGCTTTCGCCATAATTGCACGATAGTCGTCATGCTCCCTTTCGAAATCCTTAACCATCGCATCAAGACCGAAACCCGTATTAACCGCGAAAGCGCCTAGATAATCAGAGACGCCAAGAGCTTTAGGTGCAACGAAGTCCGCTAAAGCATAATTCGGTTGATTTGACGGCTTTTTGGATTGCTGGCGGAGAGTGTGGACGACCCCAAGTTCATCTCGACGGTCGCTTGAGCTATATAGCTCGATGTCGTCGTCAGCGACGCTATTGGCTGGATACAGACCAATCACCGCATGGGCCTGCAAACTTCTATCTCGCACGATGCCCTGGAG
>DPMX01000091.1 GCA_003540955.1 Gammaproteobacteria bacterium | reverse complement strand
CAAACCAAATTGTTCCTGCCGTACCGTTTGGACACTCGTTCATTTCATCATCCAAGATATGAACTTCACCAAGCCGTACCTTTCCCACTGAACCCGGATGGGCCAGCCACTCGGATGTATTGCACGCTGCAAAGCCGAGACCTTCAGTCGCCCCGTAGTACTCATGGATAATTGGGCCCCACCAATCGATCATCTGACGCTTGACCTGCGGCGGGCATGGCGCGGCGCCGTGGACAGCGATCTCGAGAGAAGACAAATCGTAACTAGCCCGAGTTTGCTTTGGCAACTTCAGCAGCCGGCTAAACATTGTTGGGACGAGCTGGCTGTGCGTAACTCGATACTTCTCAATCAATTGGAGATATTGCTCGGGATCAAAGCGCTCCATAATAATACACGTGCCGCCCATTCTAATCGTGAGATTAGTCGCTGCTTGTGGCGCCGTGTGATAGAGGGGCGCCGGCGAAAGATAAACCATCCCCTCTCTGTATTGCCATATCTCATTTAGAAATTGAAAAATCGGTAGGTTATCGTCCGGGGCAATATCTGCTAACGGCCGCAGAACCCCTTTAGGTTGCCCGGTCGTCCCCGATGAATAAAGCATAGCTGTGCCAAGCCGCTCATGCGCAATTGGTGTTGTCGGGTATTTTAAAAGTGCCCCCTCATAGTCGATAAAAGGCGCATCAACCTCTCCGCCCCCAATGATCAGATTAAGCGAAATATTGCGACACTGCTTTATTGCTTCGCGAGCCACTTCATGCCGATCTGCCGATGTAATCAGAACTTTTGACCCGCTATCGTTAAGAATGAATGCCATCTCATCTGCCGAGAGATATGAATTGATACAGGTGTAATACAAACCAGATCGCTCTCCGGCAGCACAGACCTCCAAATAGCGGGCATTGTTCTCCATGAAGATTGCATAATGGTCAAGCGGTCTTAACCCATAGTCTGCTAACAAATGCGCAAGCTGATTAGCACGCTGTTCGAATTCGCCGTATGTAACCACCATGTCGTTGCTCGCCATGACGAGACATGCTTGCCCCGGTTGGCTGAGAGAATATTTGCTTGCGTACATCTTCTGTCGTGTTTTTATTCGAAGTGCGCAGATAGTATTCAGGAAAGACCAACAACGGGGAGCAACGCCCCGTGCAACGCACTCGCACGAGTGGATCCGAGATAACAAATCACATTGGCGAGGTCATGCGGATCGACCCACATTTTGTGATCCATATCTGGCATATCGACTCGGTTGGTAGGTGTGTCAATAATGCTTGGCAGCACTGCGTTCACGTTAATTCCGAAATGACGCAATTCCTTTGACAAGCTCTCTGTCAACCGCATAACTGCACTTTTCGCGACACAATAGGCACCCATATTGCCCTGCCCTTCACGCGCCGACATAGCGCCAACATTGACAATTGTCCCCTTTTGGACAGTCAACATTTTCGGCACCACCACAGTACACATATTGAGCATAGTCGTGACGTTCGTTGCAAACATCGCTTCCAACTCAGACGCTCCAGTTTCATGAACCGTGGGTCCCATAGCAAAGCCCCCGGCAATATTGAAAAGTCCGTCGATTATATCTATAGCCCCGATCTCAGCCATGACCGCCCCAGCGTCTGTCAGATCTAGAACTATTTGGCGGACGTTATGCCGCTGATGACTGAACTGGCGGTCTACAGCTATGACCGAGGCACCCTCAGCTACCGCAATTTCCACTACCGCTTGTCCCACAGCGCCGTTCGCACCCGTAACAATGATCGTCTTATTATTTAACATCATGTGAATTTTCTATTTAATCTCACCCTGGGTCAAAAACTTTACGATCTTAGTCCCCGAAAAAGCAAAACAGCTGTGCCGAACTTAAGACCAGGGAGATTAGAACAGCCTAACTCTATAAAACTCGACTTTAGGTATTTCGACCGCAACTTTGCACACACTAACACGTCCGATTTCTCCATATATTTTCTTTATTCTGTTATTTTATACAGATCCAAAAGTTGTTACCCTCTAATATCCGACTAAAATAGACAGACGCCATGCAGTACGATCTTCTCATTAAAAACGGTTACATCATCGACGGATCCGGCGGTCCCCGCTTTCCGGCCGATGTCGGTATCATTGACGATAAAATCGTAACTGTTGGACGTATCAACGCGCCTGCCACCGAGACTATAGATGCCGAGGGACAAGTGGTAACGCCCGGATTTGTCGATGGACATACCCATATGGATGCCCAAATCTTTTGGGATCCGATTGGTTCCTCTTCGTGTTATCACGGGGTGACGACGGTCATGATGGGGAATTGCGGCTTTACACTAGCCCCGTGCGCTGAAGACGACGCCGATTTTGTCTTTCGTAATCTCGAACGTGCCGAGGATCTTTCTCGCGAGGCAATGCTCACAGGAATTAATTGGAGTTGGGAGACCTTCCCAGAGTACCTAGATGCGATCGCTGCGCTACCTAAGGGAATTAACTACGGTGGCTATATCGGCCATTCGGCGCTACGCACCTATGTCATGGGCGAACGCGCATTCAGTGAGAGAGCTACCGACGATGAACTCCATCGTATGAGCCATGAGGTTCAAGAAGCCGTGCGGGCAGGAGCGATTGGATTCTCAACATCCCGGACGAAGAATCATCTCACAGCTGATGATCGCCCGGTTGCTAGCCGCGTTGCAGACTGGAACGAAGTCTCCACTTTGGTGAAAGCCATGGGCGCCCTCGGCGCAGGGATCTTTGAACTGGCTGGCGAAGAACCTGGACGCAAGCCTAGCCGTCAGCGAGAATACTTTGATCGTTTGAAGCATCTTGCCGTTGAATCCGGCCGGCCGTTGACTTTTGGGATGCCGAGCATGCGTATAGCGCCGGAAGTCTGGCCGCTCTATTATGAATTGGCGAATGAAACTGCTGCGGCTGGCGGAAGAATGTTTGTCCAAGCTCATTCACGCTCAATATCAACGTTACTATCATTTAAATCCCACACTCCATTTGATGATTGGGATGTTTGGTCCGACATCCGAGCCAAGCCGCTGGACGAGCAAATGCGACTCATAGCTGATCCCGACATTAAAAAACGCATGATAGAAGTCGCTAGCCAGCCATATAATGGTCCGCGCGTGGTAGGTGCTGAAGCACGCCCACCTGAATGGGACTGGGTCTACCTGTTCGACGGGATCGGTAACGAGACAGTCATGACCGAAGTTGCAAAAAGCCGGGGCGTGTCGCCGATCGAAGCTATGATCGACATCGCACTCGAAAGAGATTTCGATGTATTTTTCCGCCAACCCCTTGCTAATGAAGACCAAAGTCATGTTCTTCAAATGATGCGTCATCCGCGCAGTGTCGTGACGTTTTCAGACTCCGGAGCTCATGTTGCGCAAATCATGGATTCATCGTTACAAACGCACTTACTGAGTCACTGGGTACGCGAAAAAGAAGCCTTTACGCTTGAAGAAGCTGTCCGACTTATTACGTATGACACCTCAACCGCGTGGGGCCTGCATGATCGAGGCCTCATCCGGGAAGGGCTAAATGCAGATCTGGTAATTTTCGACCCAGATAACATAGGTCAAAATATGCCCGAACTCTTACACGATCTTCCAGCGGGCGCGCCACGCCTTCGACAGACCGCCACGGGCATTCAAGCGACAGTAGTAAATGGGAAAGTAATACTAAGGGACAACGTCCCGAGCGGAAACCTCCCGGGCCGGTTGGTACGTGGACCGTTAGCTGAAAAATAATATTTGTGCCGGGACTAATAAACCTAACCCCACCTGAGGCTTACCAGCTAATGCTGGATAATCCGCATGCCGTACTAATTGATATCCGTTCAACAATGGAGCATTTGTTTGTCGGCCATCCGAAAGGAGCAATCCATATTGCGTGGGTAGATGAACCAGACTGGACTATAAACCCTCAGTTTCTCACACGCGTACGCGAACTAATGCTAGGGGGCGGCGTCGATTCCGGAAGTGGCGCCACCCCGGTCATCCTAATATGCCGCAGTGGGAAACGCACAGTAGACGCGGGTAATCTTCTTGTGGAAAACGGCTTCGACGAAGTTTACAACGTTCTCGAGGGTTTCGAAGGAGAACTAGATCAGGAACACCATCGATGTACTCTCGGTGGTTGGCGCTTCCACGGTCTACCGTGGGAGCAGTGCTAACTTGAGTTTCGAATGTATTTTTAAGTTCTAAAGCCCATTAGCATTTCTAGTTAAAAATTTGTCGAGCATATTCGCGAATGCGCTCCGATCACTTTGATTTAATACAGTCGGGCCACCGGTATCCGTTCCACTGGATCGCAGGGCATACATGAAATCTCGCACATTTAGTCGTTCTCGAATATTTTCATCCGAGTAGAGGGTGCCTCTTGAGCTTAGCGCGTGTGCGCCCTTTTCTACTACTTCTGCGGCTAAGGGGATATCGTCCGTAATCACGAGATCGCCTGCACTTAGCCTCTTTACAATCTCATTGTCGGCCACATTAAAACCGGTGCTTACGCGGAGGAATTTTATGAACGGTGACGATGGGACACGCAAGATCTGATTTGCAACCAACGTCAATTTCACTTCTACACGTTGTGCGGCTCGAAATAAGATCTCCTTTATCACGATCGGGCAAGCATCTGCGTCAACCCAAATTTCCACCGTTCCCCCTCCAAGACGATCCTTACCCTCTGCCTATAGTTTGAATTATGAACCAAAGCTAAGTGTAATGTTCGTCTGGAATTACCATGGCTGGCCCATCCGGGCGAGCTAGTAACTGAGTCACAGGCGTACCACTTTCAAGCCTTGCGATAAATTCTTCAGGATCAAACTCGACGCCAATCGGATTCGACGCCCAGGCATCGCTATGCATATAATTTTTGCCTTCCGCTGAAGTTGCGAAGCAATCCGCCTGGAACTCAAGCCGATTACCGTCTGGATCGCGATAATAAAGTGAAACCGATACACCATGGTGTATCGGCCAATAGGGTGTTATACCGTGTTCTTTTAAGCTGCTGTATGTCTTCAATAGATCAACAAGGTTCTTGTACGTATAAGCGACATGATCAACCCCTGATGCGAGGGGGCGGTCATCTTCTTGGCATGCCACCTTATCCTCACCAGAATTGCTATGTGCCAGGTTGATGAAAGCAAACCTATGATGCTCCTCATCATAAGTGAGGAAGGCGATCAATTCATTTTGGTACTGCACTTTGGCCAAAAACACCTTTTGGTACCAGTCGATCATTTCAGCGAAACGCCTCGTTCGATAGACAATATGGGCGAAACTTTTTGGCTTCCGCATTTAGACCTCCTGTTTGAACCTTAATTCACTCGTTACCGCAATGTGCGGAGGGTGCTTGATCGTCTGAAGCACGACACAATAGCGCTCCGTTAACTCGATGAGTTTGTCGAGCGATTCCTTCGAAGCATCTGTATCTAGCGTGAATGTTAGTCGGATATTGTTTAGTCCTACAGGTGCCTCATTCGTGATCGCTAAGGTGCCCCTAAAATCAAGATCACCTTCGGCACTCACTTTCGCATCCCGCAACGAAATACCAAGGGCCGTCGAGACTGCTCCCAAAGTCACTCCAGCACACGCGACTAGCGCCTCTAGCAACATGTCTCCAGAACAAAGCTGAGTGCCATCGCCACCACTTGCCGGATGCAACCCCGCCTCAGCTAGTCCGGAACCAGTCTTGACCTTACATGCAATCCCCTTCCCTAGATCGCCAGTTGCACGCAGAGTAACCGATGCTGACCCGGGGTCATCTATGTACTTTGTTTTTAATGGCGCTTGTATCTCACGAAGCTGCTGCTTTTCCATATCACCCCTCAAATAGACCATACGTCCGACGAATACTAGTCAACAGACAACGTCCCATTTTAAGGTTACCCAATTGCGACTTCCATAAGGTTTACCCTGGCAGTTCCTTCACTTACGACGAATATACTGTAATGGATAGAAACCTATCGACTCCGCTCGGCCTCAATTAGGTTACGCAGGCATTAGACCGAAATCGTAATTAACTCGGCAAAACGGCGTTGGAAGGCCATATTCGGCGGCAAGTTTTTCATCGGTCGAAGAAATAAATTTCGTTACTAGTTTCGCCTTTGTTGCGAATACCGCATCAGAGTCTAAATACTTGTCGCCATCAACAAAAATATGGGTGGTAACTGTTTCATATCCGGGGGCAGAGACAATAAAATGAAGGTGTGCAGGCCGAAACGCATGACGTCCGGCAGCAGACAATAATCTTCCGACAGGGCCATCGGTTGGCACAGGATATGATGTGGGTTTTTCGGATATAAAGCTATATTCGCCATTATCTTTTGCTTTGATTTTCGCCCGCAAATTCCACTCCGGAGCGTTTGGATCCTGAACATCATAGAGTTGATTACTGGCAGTCTGCCAAACATCAAGTTTCGCACCCTTTAGCGGCTTTCCATCGGCATCAGACACGGTCCCGGTTACTAAAACTACTTCGCCATCCCCATCCCCCTTTATAATATTGCTGCCTGATTCAAGCTCTGGTGCCCCCTCAACATAAAATGGCCCGAGCACAGTTGATTCAGTCCCCTTACCGCCTTTCGGATGATTAATCGCATCCACTACCATCGAAAGACCTAAAGTATCAGACAGTAAAATAAATTCCTGCCGTTTATCGTCGCACTTTTTCCCGGTCTCGGTCAGAAATTGGATACCCTCAAACCATTCTTGCTCGGTTAGAGAAACCTCCTTTGCGAACGAGTGTAAGTGCTTTATCAATGCGCCGAAGATTTCGGCATGGCGCGGGCTAGCCGTGTTCTTTGTATAAGCTTCGGTCACAACATCAGTTAAGTTATCCAAAGTAAAATCTTTCATCCAGAACTCCTAGGTTAATTGTGTAACACAAGGGAACAATCGAGACCGCTAACCCCGCGCCCGACATCGGCAATATTCCCCCGAGCCTAAGGGCGTCATGACAGTTCAGAGGAAACACGAGCCCATTCTGCCTTGATAGCCCTTCGGGTCAAATAAAAGCAGTCGACTCCTCCTGGCCGGCAACCAATGCTCCATATAGGCGGACCGCACTTTCATGATTCAAAAACCCGTGGCAATTAATAGCTGAGATA
>DPMX01000168.1:3294-6672 GCA_003540955.1 Gammaproteobacteria bacterium | reverse complement strand
CGCCAGGCGACTCTGCGGCCCGAAGGTCTGCTGCAACTCATACTTCGTGTCAGCTACGCTAAGGATCCCCTTTTTCCCTAGATAGGTCCATTTATAGTCAAGTACACGACCCGAAAAACCCTCAAAGTCATCCAGAGTCCCGGTCGCGCCCATGAATCTATCCGCGCGCTCTTGAGCTGAAACTCGGCGCACGCGTCGTTCGGTCGGAAAGTACGAATTAACCTGGTCGTCAGCATGCTGGTCTAACATACGCTCGACCACAAACTTTGTCCCCTTGACATTGAACGGAGCGAGGAATTCCATGTAATCTTTGAATAGTCTAGTGTCACTATCTGTAACATCAACGCGATAATCATTGTCTGGCAGCATTGCTAGCTTATTGAGGTATACCCGATGGAACGACTGAGTCAGCGACCGAACTAAATTGCCACCACCGTTAAGACCGCTCTCTTGATCGAGCGTTACTTGATTCGACGCCGAATCTATATAAGACATCGTTATTTCATCGACTTTATAGCCATAATATTGCCATCGATGGATCTGATTCCACGCCAACATATAGCCTCCGACACTAGGCTCAGCGTTGGCAATCTGATCGGCCGAAAACGGTTGGCCGGCGTTATAGTTTTCGAGTCGCCCATCAGCACCGATTGACGGCTGCCCCTCAAAACGTTTAGTCGCCTCGATATAGGATTGGTGCATGTAATAGTCTGCGGTATCCTGGATTTCTACCGTGACTTCGGGGAATTCGAATTCTTCATAAAATCCCGGCGGTATCCACGGTCTCAATAATGGCAAATCATGAAGGCCGATGTTCGTCCCACCGACAGGAGGATCGACGACCACAGATTTCGCGAGCCAGGTAGCAATGTCGTCACGCGTAACCTCGGCTGCGAGTTCCAAGGGAACCAACACGATCCCACAGACGATAGCGACGCAAAAAGGTAGCTTTAAATTAAACATATAAGAGGCCCGTGAGCTAGAAAAAACCACGACGGAGTAATGTTAATGCAAATGCCGGTCCGTGCTCCCTGACCGGCATCGCATACCCATTTCGGCGCAGTCAAATTTCCTCCGGCTAAAGACCTAACACTCGTTTGGCATTACCACCCATAATCGCTATAACATCTTCTTCCGTTAGAGACGGCAGGATCTCGTGACGTTCCTGATAGGACACCACTTCTCGTAGACGCACGATTCCATCGTTACGCCCATCGGTCAGTGGGTAATCCGAACCAAACATGATCCTATCAACTAACCCAAAGTGTTTTGCCCAAGCAAAAGTGCGTGCCAGCCAATCTGTCGGATAGAGCAGAAACCAAGCCAGGTCAGCATGCAAGTTTTTATATTTAAACATGAGGGTCATCGCCTCTTCAGCCCACTGGAAACCGAAATGTGCCGCAATTACAGTCATTTCTGGAAATTTCGCGCAGACTTTATCTAGATCCGCCGGATGGTGATAATCCAAGTAAGCGTTGTGGTTGAATGTAAAGCCCGTATGCACGACCGTTGGGATCCCAAGTTCAGCACATTTTTCATAAAGTGGGAAAATTCGTTCGTCATCTGGGTAGACCCAGTTATAGGATGGAAATACCTTCATCCCCTTAAACCCAAAGTGATTTACGGCCCGTGAGAGGTCTTCGACAGCATCCCACCCTCCTAACGGATCTCCGCAGTGAAAAGGAATGATGTTATTCGGGTGCTGAGCCGCCACGCCGGCGACTTCTTCAACCGTTGAAACACAATCGTAAGGCCGCATGACAACACCCCAAGTGATGACCTTTTCGATGCCCTGCTCTTCCATATCCATACAATATTCATCGGCCCAAAATTTTTGGAAATCTTCCGGTTTCCACCTCTCTTTGCCGTCTTTAAACCATGCCGGCATGCAACCGAAGTGTGAATCGTTGATCCACTCCCGAACAAACTTGTCACTGAACCCCCCAGCGAGGTGTGAATGCATATCAATAATCATATCTACGTCTCTCCTAATCAATGGTGTTTCGCTAACAATGCCCGTGGTGTTTTAATTGGTGCACGTACCGCTTGGGCAGAGGTGGAGGTGGGCCAAGTTCAAAATTTGGCCGTTTGACGTCTTCTGGTAACTTAACATCATGTTTCTTTTTCCGCGCATCCTTCTTGGTCAGTACTTTAGATTTTGATACGGTGCGAGCGCTAAATGATGAATAAACTTTTACCGCTTCTCCCGAGCACTCAGGGCACACATTTACCGCAGTACCAGTTGGCATGAGCGCTTCAAACCGGGCATCACACGGTGGACATTGGAACTCATAAATCGGCATTGGATCCCCCTATGTAGTTATTAAAAATCATAGTATCTTTGCTGATCGTGACGTAAGCTTAATGCAAAAGCTAGGTTATTCGCCATCGATCGTAAAATCTATTTTACAAACTTGTTCCTTGATCGGGAATTAACTAGGCTCTGCATACGCACACCCTCCCAACCCGCCATCCCCATTAACTACCCAGATAGGGATAACCATAAATAAATCGCCGCATAGGCACGCCACGGCCTCCAAGCGTTTGTTCGAGCCAGAATATCAGATGGTCGTGTCATATTGAGTATCTTCTTTAGTCCAAGGTCGCCGATTGGGAACGCATCGGGCCAAGCCAGCACACGCATCGCGACATACGACGCGGTCCATTCGCCGATCCCAGGGAATTCAAGTAATTGATCTCTAACGATATCCGGATCTCCACCTGGGACAAGCGCTAAATCACCTGTAAGAACAGCTTTTGCAACCGTTCGGATCGCCTCAGCTCGTTTTTTCGGCATACCAATTCCCGCTACCTGATCGACGGTTGCTCCAACAATCCGCCTCACATCCGGACTGAGCCGGGTCAATTTTGGCCACGGAGTACAGATAGGCTTACCGAAAATTTGCACCATTCGGCCAGCCAAAGTCGTCGCCCCTTTGACACTAACCTGCTGGCCAAGGATCGCGCGGAGTAATAGCTCGAAACTATCATAGGCCCCGGGTATGCGCATCCCGCGGTGATTTTTGATCGATTCCGTGAGCAGCGGGTCAGTGATAAGGTGCGCGTCGATTTCAACAGTGTTCGCTCGAGTATCGAACAAGGTTTTTATTCGAGTTAAGACAGTGACACAAACGGGCCGCAAGGTGTCGGACATAACTACGCGTAGCGCATTTATTGGCGACGAATGTTCCGAACATCCTAAAGGCATAACGGCAATCCAGCCGGCACTACTACCTATTTGCACCGTGCGCAAATAGGTGTTTTCGTGCACGGCCTCCACCCCAGGCATCGCCCTATCTCCTAGAAACATCAAGAGTGTTTTCCAAGGAAGCGGCGGTCGATAGTCAACCCGAAACGATATTGTCTCCGGGAAACTAG
>DPMX01000168.1:0-2996 GCA_003540955.1 Gammaproteobacteria bacterium | reverse complement strand
GTGTCTCCGGGAAACTAGTTGGGGCTAACCTTTCGAACAAACTACTTATATTTTTCCGCAACATCCTGGGGCTTAGGTGATAATTCGTCCTAAGTTGCCTAACCAGACGCCGCTCATCGCCGAAGCCTGTAGTTTCGGCGATATCCGCAGTAGATAAGTTTGTTTCGGTCAGCATTTGTTTCGCATAGAGCAAATTTTGTGTCCGCCCGATTTCAAGGGGCGTGAGGCCAAACTCTCGCATTGTCGCGCGCCGGATATCCCGCGCGTAAACCCCGAATTCTGACGCAAGCTCCTCAAGGGTTTTAGCATTTAACGCCCCGTCTTCGATACGTCGGAGCGCAAGGCGCGCAAGCTTCGACTTCGCATCGACTTTTGCATCCCCCGGGGCAAGTTCAGGCCGGCACATTAGGCAGGGGCTAAATCCAGCTTTTTCGGCTGCAGCCGCATGTAAATAGAAGGCACAATCTTCTAATTTTGGAATGTTTGTATGGCAAATCGGCCGACAGTAAATACCGGTCGGCCTAATCCCCACAAACAAACGTCCGTCAACGCTGGCATCTTGGTTCAAGATTGCCGCGTAATGTTTAACGATTGTTGAGTCCATTTACCGCCGTCAACAACAAACTAGGAAATCCTTGTGGAGACATCACTCAACAGGTTGGTACACTCAGAAGATTGTATCTTACTACTCGTCTTCGCAAAACATTTCCGCTGACACTATCCGAGCTACAAACGGTAACACAAGCAAAACCGTAAATAGATCCGGCACGTCAAATCCTAACTCCCAACACATTTATTTGGAGATAATAGAACTGTTACGACACCCCAACCGTCGGATGGCACCGCTTTGCTAACGAGCCGAACATCTACTTGTGTTTTATACATTTGACGAACATGCTCGAGATGATGACCAGGCCACACAAAGTTTCTCTATTTGGGATGCGGTAGTTGCCGTACCGTATACGTAATGATCGGGTCGGACGAGGGCAGCGACACAGTTGTGATCAGAAAACCATTTTTCAAGAAGACCATTTTTCTCGACAACACCGATTATATTCTCCGGGACCACGCTATCGTCATCTCGCAAATAAACACGCTTTAGCAAAAACTCTTCGCACAACTCAATAGTGCTCGATGTTAGTTCACTAGCGTTTAAGGAACTTCTAAGTACTAGTACTGGACCAGGGCCGACAAGGTCGTCGAACCGCACTACCCCGCTTCCCTCTTGGACAAAAGGTTGAGGCAAAACCGTACCAGCACCACTGGTTCCTTGCAGGGTCAAACCGTTAATTAGATGCGGGATTAACGACTGCCGTAGTCGCACGATCGGAGGATCACCAAATTCATTGAGCATTCTTGCATCCCGATCTTGCGCAGCCATCAGGTCACACTCACAAATCACACGGCCTAAATCTTTCGCAATTTCCGTTGTTGCGCGAACGTGTGGAACACGCTCCTCCATATACGTATCCAGCAGCGAATCGGTAGCCTGGCCTCCAAGAACTCTCTCGAGCTTCCAGACTAAATTAGCTGCGTCACGGAATCCCTGAGTCATTCCCTGTGCCATAAACGGCGGTGTCATATGAGCCGCGTCCCCAAGTAGTAACGCCGATCGGTCTCGCCAGGTATTTGCAATGACGGCATGGAACTCATAAGTTGCCCACCTCCATAGTTTGCCGTCATCGGGCTTTAGCCAGGGAGTTAATAAAGCCCACACTGCGCTTTCATCCTCAAACGTCCTCGGGTCCTCGCCCTCGAGTAGACGGATCTCCCACCGTCGATGGTTCTCAGTTCCAATCACGTAAGTAGCAGGACGCGACGGATTACAATACTGAATAATGGTCGACGGTAGCCGTCGCAATACCGCCTCCGAACACAAAACATCAACGACCAACCAAGGCTCATCGAAATCGAGTGAAGTCATTCCAGTACCTGAAATTTTTCGTACCGTGCTCGCGCCACCATCGGCACCTAGCAAATAACTTGCTGTGGTCAATTCTGACTTTTGTCCGTTCTTAATTAAAATCTCTACGCAAGAATCTTTTTGCTCAAACTCCAGAAGTTCGCACGGCGTACGCTCCTCGACGCAATCAAAGCGACGCAAGCCAGCACGTAGTGCCGCTTCGAATGGCGGTTGTCGAAACACATAGTTAGGTGCCCAGCCGAGCGGGTACGGTGGATCTTGCATATCGAATCGGCTAATCACCTTGCCCCCTACACCGTGATATTCGCTTGGCGCATATGGTGCAATAAAAGTTTCAATAGCACCTGTCAGCCCGCAACTTTGCAAAATTCGCATGGCATCGTGATCGAACGCAATTGCGCGCGGCAACGAATAAATCTCGCTTTCTTTATCGATAATGAGGGTTTTGATCCCACATGTGCCCAGCAGATTGGCAGAAAGTGTACCGACTGGGCCCATGCCGACCACAACGACGTCAAACGCCGGAGCAGACATTAGTATCGGATCGAACCTATCCGTTCGCGAATACTTTCCTGCCATTCGCTTCGCGAAATAAAACCTGTTCGATTACGGCACATAGCTTCAGTACGAGCAAGGATCTCCCCTTCGCTTTGCGAAAGGTCGAGGGGTTCACGGCAAGGCTGGGATGAATAGAAGGGAGTGTCGACATAAAACTCGATAAAATTACCTTCCGGATCGGGAAAGTACAGGGACCAAGCGTTGCCGTGATCAACCTGCTCAATCTTAGACACACCATTGTCGATCAATATGTCTAGATAGTCTTTCAAATCATTAAGGCTATCGAGCTTGCATGAGATCTGATTTACCGTGCTGTAACTTACATCCTCAGGCCGACCATCAATTAGGACTAGCTGATGGTGCTCTTCTGGATCCTGCGTAAGAAAAACAATCCGGGATCCAAACGATGCCACTCCTTCATCGCTGACGACAAACCCAATTACCTGACAATAGAACGCCGCCATCTTGTCAATATCAATAACGTTGATTCCTATGTGTCTTAACCTTACTGCCG
>DPMX01000176.1 GCA_003540955.1 Gammaproteobacteria bacterium | reverse complement strand
TCCGACTGACTTTTGCTGAACTCAACGCCCGTTGCAACCGTATCGCCAACGCTCTCGCGATAGCCGAAGTAGAAAAAGGCGAGCGGATCGGCTTTCTTCTCATGAACAGCATTGAGTTTATAGAAGCCTACTTTGCCGTAGCGAAAATTGGAGCGATCGTGGTTCCCTTAAATTGGCGGTTAACACCTGACGAATTAGAATTTATTTTGAAAGATAGCGGCGTCACGCGACTGATATATGGCGAAGAGTTTATTCCTACCGTTTCCGAACTCCATTCTCGTGGCTCAAAGACCAACATCAAGCAATGGCTGCAGGTAATCGGCGAGGCAGCGCTTGCCCCGTTTGCCGAAAACTACCAAGGGTTCCGGGACGCTGCTGATAGCAACGAACCCGAAATCCGCGCGGCGGCGGATGACATGCTGTACATCATGTATACCTCTGGCACGACTGGTCTCCCGAAAGGTGTTGTACATACTCATAACACATCAATTTGGGCAGCCCTAACAGTCGCAGCCACAACTTATTATCAAGAAAAAGACCGTTTTCTAGGTGCGCTACCGATGTTTCATGTCGGGGCCTTGATGCCACTTACAGTAAACGTGTATCGGGGAGCAACTAGCGTTGTTATGCGGAGTTTTGAGCCGATACGCGCTTGGGAACTAATCCAAAATGAACGAATAACTATCGGACTAGCAGTTCCGGCAATGCTCAATTTCATGTTGCAGGTTCCTAACGTTGCGCAATACGATCTTTCTTCTTTACGGTGGATGTTATCTGGGGCTGCACCAGTACCAATTGCCTTGATGGAGCGTTATTCGGAGCTAGGAATCGAGATTCATCAAATCTACGGATTGACAGAAACCTGCGGGCCCGCCTGCGTCATCGATGCAGAGAATGCAATCGCAAAAATTGGATCGACTGGCAAAGCGTTCTTCCACACCGATATCCGGCTAGTAAAGTCTGACGGTAGAAATTGCGACCCCGGAGAACCGGGCGAGGTACTAGTCCGGGGCCCGCATGTCATGCGTGAATATTGGAATCGTCCGGATGCAACCGCCGAAACTATCGTCGACGGCTGGCTCCACACTGGCGATGTTGCCATCACCGATGAAGACGGATTCATCTACATTCAAGATCGTATAAAAGATATGATTATTTCCGGTGGTGAAAATGTCTATCCGGCTGAAATTGAAAGTGTCCTGCTCACACACGCACACATAATCGAAGCTGCCGTTATAGGGCAGAATGATAAAAAATGGGGCGAATCACCTTTTGCCATTGTAGTAAGGAGCGACGAATCACTGACAGCCGACGCAGTCAAGGAATACTGCGCCAAAAAACTTGCGGGATTTAAACAACCGAAACGAGTTGAATTTGCAGAACAAATACCACGTAATCCAAGTGGAAAAATCCTAAAGCGAATGCTGCGCGAAAAATATCAAATTTAGCGGCTTTTCGAATAATCATCTGGAAACGGTCTCCCACTGATTCCGGGAATACTGGTTAGATTTCCGCTGCCACTACCGACAATTACCTGGGCTTTCAGCCCCTGCTCCATATGTTTTGCAATGTCACAGTGTGCGAGGTAGGTACGATCGTCACTGGGAACGATAAATGCGCCTGTTTTGCGCTTGCCCCCATTTACTTCGAGATGGAACATTCCCTCAGGATAAAGATAGCGCGGTAATCCATGAACCATCCACTGGTGACGAACTTGATCCTCGTTAATAAGCGTCACCGTCAGACGCGAGCACGGCAACACCTTCCACTCATGGCTGTCGTAGCCGAACGTGATCCCCTGGCGCGCGTACTGCCGACCTACCCGAACCTCGATATCTAGATCTGCAGATATCGCCGCACAATCCTTCGGCAGAATATCTGAATTGAAATTCATCACCATACCATCACCGTCAAGGGCCATTGTGTGGCCGTGTTGGTGATGCTCGTGCGGATCCTGTGCCGAGACGGCGGCGGCGAGTGCCAATGCTACAGAAGCCGTGGTCGGAAGGGCAATTAAACGTGACAGATAGATAAGCATCAAACGCGGTAACGGAGCAACGGAACAATTACCAGCATGCATGCCAAGAAAAATATGCCGACCCAAAAATACCATTCACCGCTCTCGGCCAAAATCCGATTGTTTGGTTCCGAGAGCTGGTGTCCTTCCATACCGATAAATACAGGCACTTCACCAGCATAGTACTTCGGCGAAAAGAGCGGTGCGAGAGACTGCAATCCACCTATCGTCAAAGGTAGCCCACTTGGCCCAAGAAATTTTTCGTAGGCCACAACACTCAGGCCCCCGCCAGGGCCAATTCCATTTGAGGTTACTGCCTTCCCCCGATGATCGTGTAATAACCATGCTCCAGCGCCATAAGCATTCAGACCATCGTTAATAGTATTTAAATCGAGATCAAGGCGCTGCGCGCTAGCAATCCAAAATACATCCCGTTGGATTTCTTGCCCTGCCGTTAGGGGCACACCATCACGATGAGTCAAGCGAGGTTTATGCCCGTGAAAGTGCAAAGCCAGGCCTTCGCTGCCGCCATTCAGCACCCTGATACGATTCCTCTGACCTGGCGTCACAACCACCAGTGATTCCCGCAATGTGTACGGGAATGATCGTCCGTTGAGAACAAAGTAGTCCGGCCTTCGTTGAGTAACGTTATAGCCTCGATGTATAGAGCGGGACACGAGGCGCGGATCATTGAATTGCTGGATCCGGTTATTCAGGGCCGAGTCGATCTCTAGATAGTGGAGATCAAACTCGCGGTCATAACTCTCAAGAATTGCAACCGATGGTGATCGGACCCGGCCTGCCCCTATGTTAAATGTCTGGAGCCAATTGTTGGGACGGTTTTCCTCGACTACCAACATACCCTGTAACCCCATAAAAATATGGGATTGAGGCTGCACATGACAATGGTAAAACGCGGTGCCAGCATGGCGTGGGTGTAGTTGGTAGGTACGTGTCTGACCTGGCATGACGGGATGCTCGCTAAACATCGGCACTCCGTCGTTACCTGTGCCTTCAGAGGTTTTAAACGGGTGATCTACTCCATGGAAGTGGATTGTATGCGGCATGTAATGGGAATTTTCAAGTGTGATCCTAACCTTGTCACCCTGCTCAATTCGGATCACCGGTGCTGGGAGACGAATCATGCGATTTGCAATCGGCGATTCGAAGTTAATCGTGCCCATACCACGAGTTTTCGGCGAAAAAACCCAAAACCCAGGGCTAATGCCGGGTCCAATATAAAATTGCGGTACGACCCCAGGGCCATCAGGGGACTTGCCGTTAAGCTCCATCACCTCAAGCCGAATGTCGATCACATCAGGATCACCGTCCCCGTCAAGATCTCCGCCTTTCACAATTGCGTCAGGTGTAAACAGAGAGTTTAGTAACGTATCCTCCGATACATTATTAGTTCCGCGAACCGATACCGCAACGTCCCACGGGTTATCCGGCATACAATCGTCCACTTC
>DPMX01000162.1 GCA_003540955.1 Gammaproteobacteria bacterium | reverse complement strand
CCATACTCTAGGTAAATTAGCACCTTAAAGGGCACTTATTGAATCAATTACCGCCTGGTTCTTCTATTAGAGGTTGGCCCTCAGAAGGCATTATTCCCTCCATCTGAGGGGTCAGTGGAAGTAATTCCGCAGAGAAAGATTCTTCTTCAATAATTTCTGCTTGTGGTCTGTTGGGCGCGGCTTCTGGGATTACTTGTATATCAGGTAATTGCCTCCCTAAATCAGGTGCACGAAAGTAATCACTAATTGCAAAGTACTGAGTGGGATCTCTTAATACAAAACGATTAGATATATCGTTCATGAAAAACAACAGACCAATAGTTATTGCTGTCGCACCAAAAATGGCAATCAAGATTCGTGAAAGCATATTGGCATTTTACATTGGAATTAATCAGCCTGAAACTTAGTTTCAAGATTGACGGCGTCTCCGTGGTCGGCCTCGAAGCCAAATAAACACCCAAAGGACACTAAGTACTATAAAATCGAAGTATTTAATTTGGATGAGTCGATAAAAATTGCTACCCCCAAATATATACTCCTATTTAGTTTATTGAGATAACGAACCTCCTCCATTAATGAAGGAGGTTGCTCTTAAGAATTAGAATTAATATTAAAAATAAATCACTCTAAAATTACATACATTTCAAATCTTGCAACTTCATCTTCATCTAAATATTTTCCAATTTCACGTCTAAATTGATCCATACTTGTGTAAGGTTTATATTTTTCGAACTCATGATCACACATTCAGTTACTTAATTCTTTATTAAGATCTCCAAATGCAGCAAATGGACAAGAGTTTATAATTAATTGAACTGCCTCATTATTTATATTAGGAATACTAGAAAATTTAGATTATGATGCAGTATTAGCATTTAATAAGCTTTGTGCATTAACGCTAGTTATACTGAGGTTCTACGATTGAACTACACCAGCCAGCTTGTTGGTTTCCGGAGATACTACAGTCTCCAATAGGTCCTATCTACGATCCCATGTTAGAACCTCAGCTTCCCAAGCAAAGCACCGTCGGCAGAATACTATCGTTAGTATTCTCCATTTCGAGACCCTCCTCGACCCCGTAAGAAGCGCTCTTAATCCCTCGGGACCTTTGCTTCTGACCGTTGGTACCGAACCCTGTTCTGGATACTCAACCCCGCTCAGTCTGTCAGTATCAAGACTTCGTCGTAGGACTCAACTTCGCGCGCGCTCCAACGCGCGTTAATACGATGACAGGCAGGATACCCGCTACGACGATAAGCAGAGCGGCGATAGCAGCGTCCTCGTAAGTGCCGCGAATTGCATCTCCGTAAAGATGCGTCGCAAGGGTTTCGAATCCGAGCGGTCGCAACAACAAAGTTGCCGGTAACTCTTTCATGCAATCGACGAAAACGAGCAATGCGCCCGTCGCAAGCGCAGGCTTGAGCATCGGTAGGTGCACTTGCCAGAGGACACGACGGAAGCTTGCACCCAGGGTCTGTGCAGCCGCATCCATCGATGGCGAGACGCGGCTGAAGCCCGCCTCTATCGAACCCGCTGAGATCGCCAGATAACGCGCGACATAAGCGTAGACAATGGCTGCACCGGAACCGAGCAGGAACAAACCCGTCGATATTCCGAGGAGAGACGTTGCGGCGTTGTCGACCACTGCCTCAATTCCCGTGATGATCGGTAACAACCCAATTGCGAGAACGGTTCCTGGCACGGCATAGCCGATCGACGCCACACGCAAAAACAGACGCGGCAACAAGCTTGGCCCAGTGCGTACGGCGTAGACGACAGCTAGAGCGATAACCACCGAGGCAAGCGTCGCAATGGCCGAAAGGGCGACGGTGTTCAGCATTTCCAGGAATATCACAGGCGAGATGCCAGCGAAACTGATGCGCGCGATCGTTGCATCAGTGAGATACCAAGCCGGCACGATGAACCCGAGGAAGATCGGTAGGCCACAGGCCGTTGCAGCCAGCGTTCCCTGTAAACCTCGTAATCGCTCGCGCTGTAACGGTCTTGGGTGTTGGGCATCGTTGGCGTAGCGCCGACGGCGCCGTGCCCATCGCTCGAACGCCATGACGCATACGACAACCAGCAACATTGCGAGCGCAAGCTGCGCTGCGCCTGGCAAATTCGATCTCGTCACCCAAGTTGTGTACACGGATACCGTGAGAGTTTGAATCCCAAGGAACTCCGACGCGCCAATGTCGTTCAATGTCTCCAGCAAAACAAGACTCACTCCGACTGCGACTGCTGGACGCGCAAGTGGTACTGCGACGCGAAAAAAAATCCTACTCGGTCCATGGCCGAGTGTACGAGCGACATTAATGAGATTTGCCGACTGCATCATGAACATTGCGCGCGTCGTCAGATAGACGTAGGGATAGAGCACCGCACTTAGCAGCAGGATGCATCCAACCATGGAGCGGACATCCGGTAGACGAAAATCTCTGGGGCTGTCTGCTCCGATGAGCGCCCTGATGAAAGTCTGAACCGGTCCAATCGGATGCAGCACATCCAAGTAGACGTACGCAACGATATAGGTCGGCACGGCCAGTGGCAGCAGCAGTGCCCAATCGAAGAGCCAACGCCCGGGAAACTCATGAGCGGCAACGAGCCATGCGGTGCCCGTGCCGAGAGTTGCAGTCAAGACACCCACGCCCATGAGTAGTACAAGCGTGTCGCGTGTCGCCACGGGTAATACGAACGCGAATAGATCGCGCCAAACTTCCTCTGATCCGGACGCAGCCGTGACAACCAGCGCCGCAAGCGGCGCTGCAACCGCTAGGGCGGCGCACGCGGCAGCGACGCGCCACGGCCCGCGCCC
>DPMX01000317.1 GCA_003540955.1 Gammaproteobacteria bacterium | reverse complement strand
CAGAGATCACGAGTGTAGGTTGCTGTATTGATTTAATGCTCTCGCGGAGATCGAATTCCGCCAGTGCGCCAGCTAAAACATGCTTATAGGCCGTAAGATCGTTGTTCGCGATCATTTCACATAGCCATTCTTCGATAACGGGATCCGGTGGTTGCGCAAGAGCTTGCGTCGCTACAAGTTTTGCGTATTCGTCCATAGAGGTCGAATCGAGCGCAGCCATCCTCGACTCGAGTATTTCCGACGGAATTCCAAATTCGCAGGCTGTATGCCCGAGGATCAGAGAACGACACAGTTCGGGCGCTTTCAGCGCAACCATCTGCCCGATAAACCCGCCCATTGAGACACCAAGGTAGTGGATGGACGAAATATTTAGCACCTCGCAAACGCCAATAACGTCATCGGCCATCAGTTCGATACTGTAAGCATCGCGAACCTGTGGTTTGTCAGAGCGTCCAAATCCACGCAAATCAATGGCGACAACGTTATACCGCGGGATTAAGGTTGGAATTTGATGTACCCAAAGGCTGCTGCAGGCGCCAAGGCCATGGACTAAAAATACAGTTTCTCCGTGACCCCACTGACGTATGTTAATCTTAACGTTCCCAACCTGCATCACGGTCATTTTACTGCTCCCAAACCACTAATAGGGGTATTATACGGTCTAGGAGCGCCGCCAGGCCAACTAGGTTGGGGGCTCCCTCAGCGGTGGAGTGCAAGTAAAGGAGTTAAGTGATGGCAAAAGCAAATGTAGATGGTGCCCTATTAGAATTATTTCGAGGTAACTTCGAACGTTGCAAGATCGGGCGTGGCCAGCGGGTCGTCGTGCTTTCCGAAGGAGACCAGTTACGCGATTACGCACTGGCTTCGGTCGCAGCTGCAACGGACTTGGGTGCCGATGTGGAAGACTTAAATATCCCGGCTGAAGATGCGGCTGATCCTAGTGCACGTATGTCAAATATTGGCCAAAACAATTTATCGAAACACCCCACTGCTATAGAGAAGTGTAAAGATGCCGATATCGTAATCGATCATATGTTGTTGCTTTTTTCTCCGGAACAAATCGAAATGCAGGAAGCAGGTACCCGGATTCTTTTAATCGTAGAACCAATCGAGATTCTCCAACGATTAGAACCACAAGACGGATTACGCGCTCGGGTTGAGGCCGGTGCGCGTCGTCTCGAGGTGGGGCGTACGCTACGGTTTGTGAATTCTGTCGGTACAGACGTTATTTACGAGCTCGGTGGGAGATCGATTCTTGATGAGTACGGTTACACGGATCAACCGGGCCGCTGGGATCATTGGCCAGGCGGGTTTGTTGCGACGATGCCTATACCCCACGGTGTTAACGGGAGGGTCGTAATGGATGCTGGTGACATCGTGTTTCCTCAAAAGAAAATACTGAAAACTTCGGTCGAATTTGTTATTGAGAAGGGCTGGGTTACCGGTATCAACGGGGCTGAAGACGCTACCGAGTTGCGCGAATTCATGGAGTCCTATAATGATCCGAGAGCCTACGCGGTATCGCATATAGGCTGGGGATTGAATGAGCGTTGTGAATGGAAGGTTGACCTTCCTGGAATTGGAATGGACGGTCGTGCTTATTGCGGGAATGTTTTGTTCTCGCTCGGTCCTGATACGGAATTTGGTGGGGAGAATGACACAGCTTGCCACCTTGATTTGCCAATGCTTGGTTGTACCTTGTGGGTTGACGATGAATTGATTGTCGATAGGGGAAAAATCGTGCCCATAGACTTGCAACCAGTTGCCGCTTAGGTCAAAAACTGGCGACGTCGAGCTGCGGATCAAGATATCTCGGATCGCGGGTTGCATTATTTTTTGACCTGTCGGAATGACGAAGAATGCACGTAAAGACGACGATGTTAAATTTCTTACTATCCCCCATAGTAGATTGAGCCCAGAGGCTCTTGAAGGATTGGTAGAAGCATTCGTATTGCGTGAGGGGACAGAATATGGCCAGCGACCGTACACTCTCGGACAAAAGGTGAGACACGTCGTCAGTCAACTAGAACGTGGTGAGGCAGTCATTGTTTGTGAACCGAGGACTAATAGTGTCGATATCGTTTTGCATAGAGAGATAAGTTTGAAACGCGACTAGTATGGGTTTGAGTACGCTTTTGACCTCGATACAGATAAATTTCTTTGGTGAGCATTCGTACAGAACTTTTAAATTTGATCGAGCAAATCAATGCAGCGATCAATCTCCCGACCGTCCGTAGGGTTTATATTCCCGATCCTCGGCCCACGGCCCAGGGGCACCCTCAATTTGGTGTGGTTGAGCTGGATGATGGTGCGGCAGGGCTATTTTACGCCTGGTTAGGCGAGTCTCAGAAGGGGATGCACGAGCGGTTCAATACTGACGATCTGGTCGGTATACAGGCGATCGAACTCGCACGAAAATATGCCGACACTAACGATATGGACCGTTCTGTTGGCTTGGCGACAATCAACGCTATCACACAAAGCGTATTTATCCGTTCGAATGTTGGATCCTGCAGTACTTCTGACTCGATGGGCGGGATATCACTTGTTCCCGGTGATCGTCTCGGCATGGTTGGGAATTTCCCGTCGTTGGTACGGCAGGCACGGAAGGGTGGCGTGCCAGTAACTGTAGTTGAACGGAAACATCACATGTTGAATCGAACGCAAGGGATTCAAGTTACTTTAGACTCCAAAGTACTGCGTGATTGCAATAAGATAATCTGTACCGCAGCGACGCTGATTAACGATAGCGTTGACGAGGTGCTAGAGTATTGTCTGCACGCAGATATGGTGGTCATGATCGGACCGAGTGCAAGTTTCTTCCCAGATCCTATGTTTTCCAGGGGAGTTGCCGTTGTTGGTGGAACGCGTGTTCTGGATCCGGTCGGTTTAATCGATGGCTTGAAAATGGGGCAGGGCCTTGCTGATCATGTGTACCGTTATACCTTGTCTGATAACGAATATGTCGGAACACTTCAATTGTGTGCCACGCTAAGTAAGTCCAAGTAGTGGTCGCTTGGATAAGATCCGGTTGCTAAACTGTCCCGGGATTTGAATCAAGATAATATATGGTATCTGAACAGCGACATACGCGGCTTATTGAGGAAAATGTCGCCTCAAATTGGTTAGAAGATGGTTTGACCGTGGCCATCGGGGAGCCGGCACCGATGGCCATGGTCAGGCACATCGTGCGTCGAGGGTTAAAAAATCTTACTGTTATAGGTACCGGCCTTGCACTCGATTTACTTATTGCTGCTGGCTGTGTGCGAAAGGTTATTAGCTACTATGCGGGTGGCGGGCTAGGCGTCCCCGTGGCGCCCGCATTTCGGCGAGCTGCAGAGGCAGGAGAAATTGAAACCTGGGAGTGTGAAGAAGGAATATTGACTAGTGGCCTCGAGGCAGCTGGTAAAGGCTTGCCTTTTCTTCCTTGGCGCGGCGGGGTTGGAACGTCGTTGCCAGATATCAATCCTGATCTAAAA
>DPMX01000219.1:1009-6208 GCA_003540955.1 Gammaproteobacteria bacterium | reverse complement strand
TGGCGGTCTTCGCCTTTAGCACGATCATCGGTTGGAGTTATTACGGGGAACGATGTGCAGCATATTGCTTGGGTACTAGAATCATTCCGACCTATCGAGCCGTATGGATCACCGCGGTTGTGATAGGTGCGATATTCAAACTCGATTTGGTATGGGCTTTTGCTGACCTCTTCAATGGACTAATGGCAATCCCTAACTTGGTAGCACTCTTATTGCTGAGCCCAGTAATATTTTCAGAAACACGAAAATTTCTAGCTCGACACTAGCGACCGCGAAACTTAAATATTAACAAATCAACCCAAACTATGAATTTACCAAAAGATATAAAGACGGTTGTGCAAGACGCTATCGACGAGGATGTTAGTAATGGGGACATCACCGCTGAACTAATTATGGCCGACACAAGAAGAATCGCTAGAGTGGTATGTCGCGACGCGGCCGTATTGTGTGGAACTGCCTGGTTTGATGAGACATTCCGTCAATTATCTGACGATTGTGCAGTTACCTGGCATAAGAATGATGGCGATCGGCTCGAGGTGAACGACATCGTTTGTAGCCTCGAAGGCTCAGCCCGCGCGTTGGTTACCGGCGAACGCACCGCGTTGAATTTCCTTCAAACACTGTCTGGTACGGCGACCATAACCCGAGAATACGTTAATCACTTACGCGGCACAAAAACCATACTACTCGACACGCGCAAGACAATACCTAGGCTCCGTAGCGCGCAGAAGTACGCGGTTACCTGCGGCGGCGGGGACAACCATCGATGCGGATTATTCGATGGTATTCTAATCAAAGAGAATCACATTGCAGCCGCTGGCTCTATTCCGGCGGCCATAACCGCACTTCGCGCCAAATTCCCCGATTATTCTATCGAAATAGAGATTGAATCAGCGAGGGACATAGATCCTGCAATTGCTGCTGGCGCAAACATGTTACTTCTCGACAACTTTTCGATTCCTGATTTACGCGCCGCAGTAGAGCAAACTCGAGCCAGAGTAAAGCTGGAAGCCTCCGGAGGTATTGAATTGGAAGACATGCGAGCCATTGCCGAAACTGGAGTCGATTTCGTCTCTGTGGGTGCGCTAACCAAACATCTTCGAGCGATCGATTTTTCCATGCGATTTTTAACAAGAGATAGAGATGTCTGAACTCCCTTGCAACGGTTTCAATTCAAGCGTACGGCAAGCGAGGTCGCCCTCTAAGGTTGGTGGAGATTAGATAGTTTGTGCGGTCGCTATACACTTACCAGTGATAGGGAAACACTAGCAGCCACGTTTGGTTTAGAACAGTCGTCTGCCTGGATACCACGATATAACATCGCGCCAAGCCAGATGGTGCCAACATTAACAGGGAACTACGGTTCCCTAGTAACGACGAACCTCCACTGGGGCCTAGTCCCGCCATGGGCGAAAGATCGGAAAATCGGTTCACGTCTAATAAATGCGCGGGCCGAAACGGTGGCAGAAAAACCGTCGTTTCGCGCAGCATTCCAAAAAAGACGGTGCCTCATACCTGCCGATGGCTACTACGAATGGGTAAAACGGGGAAACGTCAAACAACCCTACTACATTTCCCAAGAATCACGTCGACTATTCGCCTTCGCAGGCCTATGGGAGACATGGTCAGATAATCAAGAACCTTTGTATTCGAGCTGTTCGATCATTACTTGCACCGCGAGCCAAGAACTAGCGAAGGTTCACGATCGAATGCCCGTTGTGATAGAAAGTTCTGATTATCATCAATGGCTGGATAAGCAATCGAATACCAAGGAATTGATCGAATTACTTAAACCAACTAGAAACGGGACATTTCGTGCGTTCCCAGTTAGCACATTCGTTAATTCTCCCGCCCGTGAAGGACCAATCTGCATTACTCCACTGCACCAATAGACAAGCGCAATTCCTTGCTGTGGGAAACCACAGACTCAACGAGACATTGCTTCCGCCCTCAAATTGACGCCAGTTTAATCCAAGTTTCGATAACGGAATCTGGATTCAAGGATATGCTGTCAACACCTTGTTCCAATAACCAAATCGCCAGATCTTCATGATCGGACGGTCCCTGACCGCAGATCCCCACGTATTTTCCGGCATCGATGCAAGCCCGAATTGCCAACTCCATCATTCGCTTCACCGCAGCATCACGTTCATCGAAAGAGTTCGCAATTAGTCCAGAATCACGATCTACACCCAAAGTTAACTGCGTTAAATCGTTTGATCCGATCGAAAATCCGTCGAAATATTGCAAAAACTCATCTGCTAGCAATGCGTTTGACGGTAGTTCGCACATCATAACGATGCGTAAACCATCGACACCACGTGTAAGTCCACAATCGCTAAGCAATTCTATTACTTGTTGCGCTTCCGAGATCGTCCTTACAAAGGGCACCATAATCTCGATATTCGATAAGCCCATATCATTACGAGCCCGGCGTAGGGCTTCGCATTCCATCTCGAAACAAGGGCGAAACACTTTGGAAATATAACGCGATGCACCTCGAAACCCGAGCATGGGATTCTCCTCGATCGGCTCATACAACGAGCCCGCGATCAAGTTTGCATATTCGTTAGATTTGAAATCGGACAATCGAACGATAACTGGTTGTGGAGAGAATGCGGCCGCAATCGTCGAGATGCCTTCTGCCAGGCGTGCAACGAAAAACTCCCGCGCAGATCTGTAACCAGCGATTCTCGGTTCAATCGCACTTCTCAACTCGCCCGGAAGCTGTTCGAATTCAAGCAAGGCACGGGGATGTATACCAATCATACGATTAATTATGAACTCCAAACGGGCCAGCCCAACGCCGCGATGCGGTAGCTTAGAGAAAGAAAATGCTCGATCCGGGTTACCGACATTCATCATGATTTTCACCGGAGCATCAGGCATTTCATCAAGCTTTATCTGATGGCGACGAAAGGCTAGCTCCCCTGCGTAGATGTAACCCGTGTCGCCTGAAGCACATGACACCGTAACCTTAACGCCATCATGAATGCGGTCCGTTGCATCACCACACCCGACGACAGCCGGCACCCCTAGTTCACGGGCAATAATCGCTGCGTGACAAGTTCTACCACCACGATTGGTAACAATCGCTGCAGCCCGTTTCATAACAGGCTCCCAATCAGGATCCGTCATGTCCGTTACTAGGACGTCGCCTTCGTTTAGATGATCCATGGCGCTGACATCCGTAATGACCACCGCGCGACCGGTCCCAATTCGCTGGCCTATACTTCGCCCCTCCACCAAAACATCACCGGAGCCTTCAAGTTCATACCGTTCAATAACATGATCGTCGCTGCTTTGTACCGTCTCAGGTCGTGCCTGCACGATGTATAACTTTCCGTTTGTTCCGTCTTTCGCCCATTCCACATCCATCGGTCGACCATAATGCTTTTCAATTGTCATCGCGATACGGCCAAGCTCTTGGACCTCGGAGTCGTTAATGCAAAATTTTATGCGCTCTGACTCACCCACCTCTTGAGTCTCTACATCGTTCCCAGAAAGCTCAGCGGCATATTCCATTCGTATATGTTTACTACCAACGTTGCGCCGTAATATCGCCGGCCGTTTTTCGGTTAAAGCGGGCTTGTACACGTAAAACTCATCAGGGTTCACCG
The DNA here is from genome assembly GCA_003540955.1 of Gammaproteobacteria bacterium. GTDB lineage: Bacteria > Pseudomonadota > Gammaproteobacteria > UBA11873. The sequence goes on along the minus strand of DPMX01000219.1, from coordinate 2,588 downwards.
CTCCCTGCACCACCAGCTCACCAAGCCCATAGCTAGCCGTGACGAATACGACATCACGGAAACCCGATTCAGTGTCTAGGGTAAACAACACTCCACTGGCCGCAATATCACTGCGCACCATGCGCTGGATACCGGCTGAAATCCCTACTTGATGGTGGTCATAACCTTGATGGATACGATATGAAATTGCTCGGTCGTTGAATAATGAGGCAAACACACCTTTAACCTTTTCGATGACTTCATCCAACCCGCACACATTGAGAAACGTCTCTTGCTGTCCAGCAAACGACGCGTTCGGAAGATCTTCTGCGGTCGCCGAGGATCGAACGGCCACCGAAAAATCCTCTTGCTCCCCCTCACTCATTGCTATGTATGCGGTCTCAATTGCCCGCTCCAACTCCTGGGGCAAAGGCGCGTCATTAACCCATCGTCGTATTTCCTCCCCTGCGCTAGCTAAGGCGGCGACATCCGCAACATCTAATTTGTCGAGTCGTGTATAGATCCTACTTCCGAGCTTGTTTCGCTGCAGAAGCTCACGGAAGGCATCAACGGTTGTCGCAAATCCTCCGGGAACACTAACTCCTGCAGCACTGAGATGTTGGATCATTTCCCCTAGCGACGCATTCTTACCACCGACTCGATCAACGTCTCCAATACCGATTTTTTCGAAAGGAACGATATAATCCACTATCCTTTTACCTATAATTCAGATTAACCGTGACGAACCCGACGGGGCTTTTCAACCGGGTATTGAGAATTCTGGGGAGGTCCCCAACAATTGTCAAAATAAACTCCGACGCCTAAATTATAGATCAGGTACACACTTGCTAACTAACACAGAGAAGTCAAAGACACCAATGGTACGGTTTGTAATATGGTCCAATCACGTGGTTACAGGCATTGATAGATAAAGCAATGCATCCAAAACTCAGAAGCAGTAAGGTGCGGGCCCTATGAGTCGTAGTGTTTTTTATGTATCTGATCGAACCGGCATTACTGCGGAAACACTTGGTCGTAGTTTACTAACTCAATTTCCGAATACAGAATTTCGAATTACCCTTGTACCTTTTATAACAAACCAGCTCGCTGCAGAAAAGGCGGCTGCGACTATCCGGCGCGCCCGCGAAAAAGATGACCTACCACCGCTAGTATTCAGCACACTTACCGATCCTGCAACTCAGTTTGTTATTGCGTCATGCAATGAATACGTATTCGATCTTTTCGGCACATTTATCGAGCCACTCGAAGACGCATTGGGTACAAAATCGTCCCACACACCTGGACGTATGCATGGCATCGGTAATGTAAGCGACTATGAGCGCCGCCTGAGCGCTTTGAATTTCACGCTAAGTCACGATGACGGCTTAAGTACACGAGATATTGGCGGCTCTGATGTGATTTTGATAGGCGTGTCGCGTTGCGGAAAGACCCCCACGTGTTTGTACTTAGCAATGCACTATTCTTTATCTGTAGCGAACTACCCGCTCACCGCTGACGATTTCAGCCAACTCGGATTGCCCAAAATACTAGAGAGCTGCCGCGATAAATTATATGGCCTAACTATTGCTCCGGAGCAACT
>DPMX01000219.1:0-712 GCA_003540955.1 Gammaproteobacteria bacterium | reverse complement strand
AACTATTGCTCCGGAGCAACTTAGCCGAATCCGACAGGAACGCAGACCAACCGGCGATTATTCGCAATTGAAGCAGTGTCGCACCGAGGTTGCGCAAGCTGAAGCCCTCTTCAAACAGGAAGGAGTTTCGTTTGTCGATACGACAACCATATCCATTGAAGAAATAGCGGCAACAATTGTTCGTGATAAGCAACTTCACTAATGCAATGATCCAAAAAAAGCACAGCATCTCAGATAAGAAGATACAATGTATGTCGTAGCAAAAACTCAAATCCTAAAATTAAAATCTAAATTGGAGCAAGCACCCATGAATCGTATGCAAACGGGCGCTATTTTTCGGCTGTTATTCTGCATTGCACTCACTCTCTTTGTTAGCAACTCAAAAGCAGTTGGATCAAAGCTACAGGACTTTGAATACATCATAATTTCTACAGTTATAAAACATGGCCTAGGCGACGATAATCGAAACATCGTCATTGATGAATCAACAACCGGAGAGTCTATCAACATCGTTGAACCTGGGAGGACGCCCGAAGAATTCGCTGAAGACCTCGGCACCACACCAGCTGCTCTTCGTGAATGGTCCCTTATAAATCGAGACCGTTACCTTCTAGCGCATCAGCTGTCGCTCGGTGGGCCCTATCATTTATTATCGAACGACGAACGCTTAAAGATCTTCAATCACTCGGATCCGGAGGTTAACTGGCAACAG
>DPMX01000281.1:5920-10749 GCA_003540955.1 Gammaproteobacteria bacterium | reverse complement strand
AATGCTGCTCAGTCAGAAGCCGAGAGATACTTTCTTGATGGACGGGTTTATATCGAAAAGCTGATCGACCAACCGCGACATATTGAAGTGCAGATCTTGGGCGACGGCAATGGGAACGCAGTACATCTTTTTGAACGTGAATGCTCCATCCAACGCCGCTTTCAAAAGATTATCGAGGAATCCCCCGCACCAAATCTTGACCCACTAGTCCGCGATGAAATGTGCGAGGCTGCGTTGACCTTAAGCGCAGCTGCCAACTACCGTAGTGCAGGCACGGTAGAGTTTATACTTGCACCAAGCAATTCATTTTATTTCCTTGAAATGAATACCCGCCTCCAAGTTGAACATCCGGTAACGGAACAGGTAACCGGCTTGGACCTCGTCGAAGAACAGATATATATCGCCAATCACAAGAAGCTACGCTTCGATCAGACCGCTATCACTCAAAACGGGCACGCTATCGAGTGTCGGATTTGCGCCGAGGAACCCAATAATGACTTCCTACCTGCGACGGGTATTGTACGCCTACTGCGTCTCCCTAAAGGTATTGATGTACGGGTAGACAACGGAATTAGCGAAGGTCAAGAGATTGGATCCGCATTCGACTCTATGCTGTCCAAACTCATCGTCCATGGGTCGGATCGACTACAGGCGATCGAGTCGTGCATAAACGCGTTGCACAATTATATCTTGCTAGGAGTCACTACGAATATCGACTACCTAGCTCAGATCCTACAACACTCGAAATTCCGATCCGGAAAATTTGACACCGGCTTTATTGCTGAATCGATCACCGAGCTCAATGCCAATACATTAGGACGGTCGGATATCGATGCAGTATTATTAGCTGCAGCACTCGCAGATGCTTCTTTCCATCAAACCGTGTTTGACGTCCCAGATCTGCATGCTGCTATTGGTCATTGGCGGAACTAGATCATACCTGAGTTAACTGAGGACAACCGAGTCATACCAATATGTCGATCGAACTCTCGACCATGGGGCAATCATACGAAATTGATGTCCTTGAACGTCATCCAAGCCTCGTCTGTGCAATCGATAAGCGCAGCGTTATCGTTACCGATATCCAGCTACGGTCTAAAGATCGTAGCTCCATTACAATCGACGGCAAACCGTACGAAGTCTGGTGCGCGATCGACGACAATACGGCTTGGATACATATTGAAGGACGCGTGTATTCCGTGGAAATACACAACCGCCTAGAGAGATTAACCCTAAATAAAGAAGATAGTGATGAGGTTCGCAGTGACATGCCAGGAACGGTAGTAGAAATACACACATCTCAGGGTGAAACCGTAGCAACAGGAGATCCGCTCATGACTATAGAATCCATGAAGATGCAAGTCATTCTATCTGCGCCACGCAATGGAACAATAGACCGAATTCACTACAAAACCAGTAATACTTTTGATAAGGGTGCGGTTCTAGTTTCCCTTGCAGCGGTGTCCCATCACGGTCAAGAGAAATAAAATCAATGTCTCGACTTCAATCAAACCTCAAGACCAACAGCGCAGAGTTTCGCCAAAACTATAGATATAACCGGGCTCTTGTAGAAGTTTTTCGAGAAAAGCAAGAGTGCGTCAGGTTTCAGCGCCCAGACCGGGACGTGCAACGACTTGCAAATCAGGGAAAAATGATGCCGCGGGACCGAATTGAAAAACTCCTCGATCCGGCTACACCGTTTCTCGAGCTATCTTCTTTGGCCGCAAATATGGCCTATGATGGTGATTCCCCCAGTGCGAGTTGCATCACAGGCATCGGCATAGTCAGCGGCCACGAGGTGATGCTGCATGCGGATGACCCATCCGTAAAAGGAGGAGCCTGGTATCCGTTAACAGTAAAAAAAATAGTGCGCTGCCTTGATATCGCAATCGAAAATCATCTCCCCGTCGTGCATTTGTGCGATAGCGCCGGCGGATTTCTGCCACTGCAGTCCGAACTATTCCCGGACAAACATATGGCAGGGCGAATATTTCGAAACCAGGCGATACTCAGCCAGCGCGGCATCAAGCAATTGTCACTCGTATTCGGCCATTGTACCGCCGGCGGTGCGTACATCCCGGCTCTAAGCGACTACGCGGTCATCGTACGCGGAACAGGTGCGGTTTTTCTCGCCGGCCCACCTCTAGTTAAAGCCGCAACTGGGGAGGACGTATCTGCTGACGATCTTGGGGGCGCAAATTTACATACGCGAATTAGCGGAACCTGCGACTATCCAGCGGCTTCAGAGGAGGATGCAATTGCCATTGGACGCGAAATAGTAGCGCAGTGGGAACCACCAAAGAAGTGGGTGATTCAACGAAGGCCTCCTGACCCGCCGGAATACGAAGCAGATGAAATCTATGGAATTATTCCGTCCAATATCAAAAAGCAATTCGACATGCGGGAAATTATCGCCCGGATAGTTGATGGAAGCCGCTTGCACGAGTACAAGCCATCCTTCGGCACTACCCTTGTTTGTGGATTTGCGAACCTGTGGGGTTATAAAGTCGGCATCGTTGCGAATAATGGTGTGCTATTCAACGACAGCGCGCTAAAAGGCGCGCACTTTATTGAGCTGTGTAACCAAAACAATACGCCACTCCTATTCCTCCAAAATATAACAGGCTATATGGTCGGACGCGAGTATGAAGCACGGGGGATTACCAAGGACGGCGCGAAGATGATAATGGCGCAAGCCTGTAGTCACGTTCCTAAATTTACTGTGATGTGCCATGGTTCATTTGGTGCCGGCAACTACGGTATGTGTGGTCGTGCCTATGATGCTAGGTTTTTGTTTACCTGGCCCAATCATCAAATTGGTGTAATGAGTGGAGAACACGCTGCCCAAACCCTCGCCGAAGTGAAATTACGCCAGCTGAAACGGAATAAGCAACCGATTAATAAAAACACCATCGATAGCGTCCACTCAGAGACTCTAGAAGCATATAAGGAGCAAGTAACAGCCGAATATTCCACTTCTGAATTATGGGACGACGGGATTATAGATCCAACCGATACCCGAAATGCTTTAGGGATCGCCATCAGCGCTTCTTTAAATGCACCGCTATCAAAAAATAATTATGGGGTCTTTAGGTTTTGAATATTAAGTTGGCCATTTTTTTAGTCACCCCTTTTGAGCCAACCTCACGTCATAAGGCAAAGCACTCTCCCTGTGTCATATCGAAATAGAGACTCAGATCTAAACCAGAGTTTCCTATTTCCAATTTTGGATTTTCTTTCACCGCCATCATAGAAATATCATAAAGCGAATATCTGCGCACGACGACATGCCATCCTTTTCAGGACCCTGAGATGTACGTTTACGCGAATACGGATCTAAAATTCAATTTGTAGCGCTTTATCGATAGCATCGATTGAACTCAATTCTTGTAGGGTACCGATCGACAATTCACTAGATACCCGGAATACTGCAATTGCCTCACTACTACCGTCACCCGCTATTCCAACTTGCATACTTGATATATTGATCCCTTCCCGCCCCAAAAGCGCACCAATCGCACCGATTACTCCAGGGCGATCATCATGTCTCGTCATCACGATGCGTCCGGTGAGTTCAGATTCAATAATGTAGTCATTCACCCGTACAAGCCGAGGATGCCTCTCATCAAACAACGTACCCTCGAGAACCAGTGTGCCTGCGGCCGTTACTCCAGAAACCCGTAACATCGTCAAATAATCACGCGAGTCCGCCGAACTGAGTTCAGTCACGTTGATGCCTTGTCGGCGCGCTATATAGTTTGCGTTGACGCGATTGATTGACACCGATAAATGATCTTGTAAAAGCCCAACTAATGCGGCACTTGTGATTGGGCGAGTTTCTAACTCAGCCGCCCGGCCGTAGAGGCCGACGGATAATTCGCTGAGTGCACCATCGCACATGAGACCCAATAATTTTCCAAGCTTACGAGCTAGTTGCAGGTAGGGCTCAAATTGAATTAGTTTTTCTGGCGCGATACTAGGAATATTGATCGCATTTGTAACCGCCCCCTGCAGCAAGTAGGCGGCAATCTGATGCGCAATCTGGACACCAACCGCGGATTGCGCCTCTAACGTAGACGCCCCGAGGTGTGGTGTGAAGGATATTTTAGATAATTCGAATAAAGGGGATTCACCAGGTGGTTCGCTTTCAAACACATCCAAGGCCGCACCACCAAGACGACCGGTAGCAATTGCTTCTGCTAGGGCATGCTCATTGACGAGACCGCCACGTGCACAGTTAATCAGCCTTGCATCCGATTTCATCAACGCTAACCGCTCCGCATCTAGAAGATTACGAGTTTCATCGGTCACCGGACAATGCAAACTTACATAATCTGATTTTTTTAGGAGGACGTCTAATTCACAAACTTCGACGCCATGTTCGCGGAAGGTACTTTCAGTGACAAACGGATCATAGCCAACGACTTTCATTTTAAGTCCACGGCAACGTTCAGCGAAGAGTCGTCCAATTGTACCGAAGCCGACGACCCCAACGATTTTTCCAGTTAGTTCTGAACCTAGAAACTTTGATGGCACCCACTGACCGGCACGAACGGACCGATCCGCACCTGGCACATGGCGACTCAAAGAGAACATATGTGCGATGGCGAGCTCAGCGGTAGTCGTTGCGTTCGCGTCCGGCGTGTTCAGCACCACAATGCCACGTTCTGTTGCACTTGGAATATCGATATTATCGACGCCGATACCGGCTCGACCAATAACTCTAAGTTTCTCGCACGCTTCGAGTAGGGCACCCCGGATCTTAGTCGCACTGCGTACGATGATCGCGTCCGCATACCGCGCGTGCTGCATTGCTTCGTCCAATCCGA
>DPMX01000281.1:0-5605 GCA_003540955.1 Gammaproteobacteria bacterium | reverse complement strand
CCAATCCGAGTCCTGGCGAGAAATCTACTTCAAGTTCAGCGTACTCCTTTAGCGCATCGACACCTTCAGGCGCCAATTTATCAGCGACAAATACTTTATACATTTCTAATGATCTCGGTTCCCCTACGATTGCGCTACCACTTAAGATTCTAATTCAAAGATAGCTACTGCGTATGCCCACTCGATCCATGGTAGCAAAGCCTTAATGTCCGCCAGTTCGACTGTCGCTCCACCCCATATACGGATCCCTGGGGGGGCATTGCGGTAGCTACTTATATCTAGTGCGACACGTTCATGCTCAAGCAGGAAGGCTATCCGTTTCGCAAAGTCTGCCTGTCTACCGACACTAAGAGACATGACCATCGGCGCAGTAAATTTTAGACAGATCGAGGTGTTCGATCGGATCTCCTCACGGCTCGCAAGAAAGTCTATCCAAGAAGTCTTCTCAACCCACGTCGTTATCGCTCGAAGATTAGCCGCAGATCGCCGTAACAACCCCTTGAGGCCACCGACATCACGAGCCCACTCCAACGCATCAAGGTAATCCTCAACGCACAGCATCGAAGGAGTATTAATGGTCCTACCATCGAAAATTGCTTCGTCAAGCTTACCTTCCTTGCACAATCGAAAGAGCTTTGGTAACGGCCAGGAAGGGCGGTAGGTTTCCAGTCTCGCCACAGCGCGCGGGCTTACTACCAACATCCCATGTGCTCCTTCACCACCTAGCACTTTCTGCCATGAGAACGTCACAACGTCGAGCTTATGCCATGGGAGTTCCATCGCAAATGCTGCGGAGGTTGCATCACAAATCGTCAGCCCCGAACGATCATCACGGATCCAGTCGCCGTCGGGAACTTTTACCCCAGACGTTGTTCCATTCCAAACGAACACAACGTCGTGGTTAAAATTGACCTCGTGCAAATCGGGTAACTCACCATAATCCGCCAGGAGTACGCGCGAGCCTACGATCCCCAACGCATTAACAATGTCGGTAACCCAGTCTCTTCCAAAACTTTCCCAAGCCAGGACGTCGACGTCGCGAGCACCGAGCAAATTCCACAATGCGATTTCAACCGCCCCGGTATCAGAACCGGCAACGATGCCAATACGATAATCGACCGGAATGCCCAGAACATCACGAGTTTGATCAATCGCTGCTCTAAGCTTTGCCTTGCCTATATCGGAACGATGAGATCGTCCAACTAGTGCACGCGAGAGGGCCTGCAACGACCAGTTCGGACGTTTTGGACACGGCCCAGAAGAAAAACTTGGCTGGCGTGGTCGCAATTCAGGCTTAGGCATCTTAGTCGACATGCGTTCACCTCGGGATTTAGTCTTAAAGCGCGCGATTGTACTGTGCACCGCAGCAATTGCAATGCGTGCGCATGTCGGAGGAAATTAAAGATCAACGAAGTCAGCAGACCAGCGTTAATTTCAATGAAAGTCTCGTGACTCAACCGCCAAACGCCCAAGCCAAGCAGAATGATCAAACAAACGTTTAGCTATGACATGTACTATCCCATCTTGGCGCTCGATCTTACCGACCACTCCCATGAGGTGTGAGTTCAAGGCCTCACGTCGCTGACGCTCGACGAGATTCGACCACACAAGCAAGTTGATCACGCCAGTCTCATCTTCCAACGTGATAAATACTACACCATTGGCGGTATTGGGCCGCTGTCGGGATGTAACTAAGCCAGCCGTACGGACTTCTAAACCATGGTCACAATCAGTAATCCCTACCGCCGTCATACAAGACTTACGATCAAGCTTATGGCGTAGAAGAGCCAACGGATGACGACCTAAGCTCAGACCTAGACTGGCATAGTCAGCAACAATATTCTCCCCTTCTCGGGGTGAGCGCAACATCGGAATACCTTCGGCAATAGTGCTACTCGGCAGGAGCGGCAAGCCTACTTCAACCCCAAGGGTTGCCCACCTTGCCTGGTGTCTATTACCTGACAGACTAGCCAGTGCTCCAGCACTTGACAAAGCCTTTAAAGCACCGCGATCGAGACTTGCACGGCGGGCTAACTCATTAACGTCACTGAATTTTCGCTCGAGCCGTGAATCTATCAAACGCTCAGCAGCTCCCCGTTGCAAACCCTTCACTAACCTCAACCCTAGGCGTATAGCGGGCTGAGACTTATCTTGTTGAGAAGGCTCAATCGTACAATCCCAATCACTACATTGTATGTCGACTGCTCGCACCTCTATACCAGCGCGACGTACATCTTGAACCAATTGAGATGGGGCATAAAAACCCATCGGCTGGGAATTCAACAAAGCTGCTGTGAACATCGCTGGATGATGACACTTCAACCATGCCGACACGTAAGCTAGCAAAGCAAAGCTTGCCGCATGCGATTCAGGGAAACCATATTCACCGAAACCCTTTATCTGATTAAATAAACATTCGGCAAATGCGCTGTTATAACCGCGCTTATGCATACCATCGATTAACTTGTCATGAAACTCATCAAGACCACCATTACGTTTCCAAGCTGCCATCGAGCGGCGCAATTGCTCGGCCTCGCCAGGGGTAAATCCGGCCGCCACCATGGCGATTTTAATCACTTGCTCCTGAAACAAGGGAACGCCTAAGGTTCGCTCCAAAACGTCGCGTACTTCTTTACTCGGATAACTCACTACCTCTTGACCGTTACGGCGTTTTAGGTAGGGATGTACCATCTCGCCTTGAATTGGACCAGGACGAATGATTGCGATCTCGATTACGAGGTCATAGTAACAAGCAGGCCGGAGTCGCGGTAGCATTGCCATTTGTGCGCGCGATTCGATCTGAAACACACCGACTGTTGCTGCAGACTGAATCATCGCGTAAGTAGCAGGATCTTCACTAGGGACACTATTGAGATCAATTGTCTCACCATTAAAGTCTTTAATCAGCTCAAACGCGCGACGAATTGCGCTCAATATCCCGAGGCAAAGACAGTCGACTTTGAGCATACCCAATGCATGCAAGTCATCCTTATTCCACTGAATAACTGTCCGTTCTGCCATCGCCGCATTTTCGATCGGCACGAGTTGACATAAAGGTCGCTCCGAAATCACGAAGCCACCAACATGCTGTGACAAATATCGAGGGAAACCAATGAGTCTTGCAACCAAGTTCACTAACCGTACGATGATTGGACTATCTGGGTCGAAGCCAACTTCGCGCAGTCGCTCTGGAATATGCTGTTTACCATCCCACCAGAAAACATTCTTGGCTAGACGATCTACCTGTTCCAAACTCATACCCAGTGCTTTACCAACATCCCGTACCGCACTGCGCGTTTTATAAGTAATAACCGTGGCCGCTAAGGCAGCGCGTTCCCGACCATATTTCTTATAAACGTACTGAATAACCTCTTCTCGTCGATCATGTTCGAAGTCGACATCGATATCTGGTGGCTCATTGCGCTCTTTCGATAGAAAACGCTCGAACAGCATCTCCATCCGCGACGGATCGACGGCGGTAATGCCGAGACAAAAGCACACCGCTGAATTTGCTGCTGAGCCCCTACCTTGACACAGAATTTTGCGTGAGCGAGCAAATTTTACAATGTCATAAACCGTGAGAAAAAAAGCCTCGTAACCGAGTTCGGCAATGAGTGTAAGTTCGTGCTCGACCAAACGCCAAACCTTGTTCGGGACACCTTTGGGCCAGTGACGATACATCCCGGCCATCGTCAACTGGCGCAAGTACTCTTTTAAACTGAGCCCCTTGGGAGCCAGTTCACGTGGATACTCGTTGCGTAGTTCGTCCAAAGAAAAATGACAACGTTGAGCAATTCTGACACTCTCAGCAAGCTCCGCTGGTGAATAAAATCGATGCAAGCGAGAACGTGGTCGTATGTAATGTTCATCATTAGGGGAGAACTGGCCAGCTGCCGCTTGTAGAGTACAGTTCAATCGGATCGCAGTCAGCGTATCTGCGATCGGCACCTGATCACGTTCGTGCATGTGCACATCGCCACAAGCAACCAGTGCAATACCGAATTGTTTGGAGAGCTGCAGTAGACGCTTACGATGGCGACTGTCTATCCCGCTGTAGAATTGTTCGATTGCAATCCAAACACGTTCCTCAAACGTTCGTACTAGCCATTGTATTGAATCACGATCGTTTGCTTGTGCACCTGGTAGCCACAGTACAAAAGCATTAGCTTGATTTTTCCCGAGATCATCGCGAGTCAATCGATACTTCCCTTTTTCACAACGTCGACGGCCCACGGTGATTAAACTAGAAATCTCCATATACGCAGCGGCATTAGGTGCTAAGAGAACTAATCTTAGCCCGTCAATTAATTGGATCTCAGTCCCAATAATAAGTTGTAATCCAATCTTCTTAGCCGCAACATGCGCTCGTACAATACCTGCAAACGAACATTCATCTGTGATCGATAATGCTGTGTAGCCAAGACGGTGTGCTTTTTTAACAAGCTCTTCGGGATGTGAAGCGCCACGCAAAAAACTAAAGTTGCTAACGCAATGAAGTTCCGCGTAGCGCGGATGGCCGCCGGTTTTAAGCCGCATAACGCAAACACATAATACTGTTTATATATACAGCATTATGCCCAGATCAAAAATTTAAGATCAAGAACAACTAGGCACGACATGTCCCTAACAACTTGTTGAGATCATCGCTACAATAGGGATAAAAGCAGTAACAGCACTGCTCGGCAACTTATCTAACCCTCCCATGTAAGGAAAGAGGAATATGAACAGAGGAACCCTAAAAACCCTAATCATCGCCGGCATCATGTCACTGCTGTGCTTTCATAATGCCGCTGCAGAAGGTGGTATAGAAGTTGGGCTGCTCACTTGTGAAGTAGTCCCAGGTTCACGTATTAATCTACTTATCCGATCGACGGCCGACGTCGATTGCATCTTCGAGCGCAATGGCACAACCGAAGCTTACCAAGGCGAAACTGGCATAGCTTTGGGACTCGACTTGAGCCTGCGCTCAAATGAAAAGATGACATTTACCGTGATTGCGGCATCTTCGGATATTGGCCCGGGGTCGAAGGCACTTGCTGGCAAGTATGTCGGTGGTCAGATCTCGGCGGCGGCAGGCCTCGGACTCGGTGCGAAAGCACTTGTCGGCGGTGGCGCAAATAGTATTGGGCTACAACCACTTGCGTTAGAGAGTAGCACCGGGTTTGGTGTCGCCGGAGGACTCGGCTTCCTTTACATCGAAGCGAAATAACCCTGCTGTCTATTACCCAGCGGTGTGTTTATCGACAACCCAATACTCAGTCGAGACTGACTAACTATTTGGTTTTTCTCCTCGGGCCCAACGACGCACCTAAAACGCACTAACCTACACATTTACACGTTATGTTTGAAACTCTACCTGCACTACCGCCCGATCCTATCCTCGGCTTGATGGTCGCGTTTCGGGATGACCCGAACAGGAACAAGGTCGACCTCGGGGTCGGTGTTTACCGCAACGATGATGGCAAAACTCCAATCCTGGATTCTGTCCTATCAGCCCAAATTCGCCACAATGATGCCGAAACGACAAAGAGCTATATTGGTCCACCTGGCGAACCCGGTTTCAACGACTCGATACAAACCCTCCTGTTCGGGGATCAGCATGTCG
>DPMX01000132.1 GCA_003540955.1 Gammaproteobacteria bacterium | reverse complement strand
CCAAGGACAAACAATCTGGCAATCATCGCAACCAAAAATACGATTTCCAATCAATGGTCGAAATTCGAGAGGGATTACGCCGCGGTACTCGATAGTCAAGTACGATATGCAGCGGCGAGCGTCGACCTCGTACGGTGCGACGATTGCCTTAGTCGGACATACATCCATGCATGCCACGCATCGCCCGCAATGCTCATCTTTAAACGGGGGATCGTGCGGCAAGCATAGATCGGTATAAATTTCGCCTATAAAAAACCATGATCCGTCGTCGCGACTGATCAGATTTGCATGTTTTCCAAACCATCCCAGACCGGCTTTTCGTGCTAGTGCGCGTTCGAGTACTGGTGCACTATCGGTAAAGACGCGGTAGCCGTAGTCGCTGACTTCTTCCTTAATTTTCTTCCCAAGTTTCCTCAAGCGCGCACGCATTAGTTTGTGATAGTCACGTCCAAGGGCGTACCTCGAAATATACGCTGTTGTTGAGTCCTCTAGTGCGCTCCTCGGATTCGTACATTCCGCTGAGAGATAATTCATCCTCGCTGAGATCACAGATACTGTTTGCGGCATCAGTTTTTTGGGCCGGGAACGCATCAATCCGTGTTTTCTCATGTACTTCATTTCGCCGTCATATTGCTTTCTCAACCATAGTTCTAGCCACCGCTCATCTTTGGTTAGACTAGTCCCCGTAACACCAATTTTCTGAAATCCTAGCTCTAGACCCCATGTACGGATTTTCTCCACCAACAGGCCTAAATCCGGCGTTTGGCTGGCGTTGGCGATTGTTTCGTCCATTCTATTCTAGGGGGCCTATTGCGGTTGAAGTACTGTGGTTAGCATCACCGACTGGTATCTGCCAGAAGCTTTTATCATTGACGATTTAGCGATGTTAATGCCATTTGCCTAGGAATTAGTGTTCAACTCAGTTGTGGTGCGACCATACCCAACGATATACTCGGCATATCTTCCTCCAGTGCCGCACATAGCACCATTAACCCCTATGTTTGATATCGTCAGCATTTGGTATCGCCGATATTTTTCCCATCCGCAGGCGGTATTGCTAGTTCTATTGTTGGTTATCAGTACTCTTGTTCTATTGTATTTCGGTCATATGTTGGCACCGGTACTGGCAGCGGTAGTTGTTGCCTATATGTTGGAAGTCACTGTTAATCACCTTGAAAGATGGGGCCTTCCTCGCTTCATAGCAGTCTCAATAGTATTTTCTGTCTTTCTTACGGTATTGGTATTCGTCCTGCTTGGACTTATGCCGATCTTATCGCGACAGATAACCAATTTCATCCAAGAGCTTCCACGGATGATTAGTGAGGGTCGGGAATTGTTGCTGCGGCTTCCTGAGCTCTACCCAAATATGATCACCACTATACAGGTAGACAATGTCATCGGTGCGATTCAGAACGGTATTAATAGTATGGGGCAAAGCGTTTTATCCATTTCTTTGGCTTCTATACCAGCTTTCGTCACCTTGCTCATATATCTTATTTTAGGCCCTGTGCTCGTATTCTTTTTTCTCAAAGATAAAACACAACTGATTGTCTGGTGCACTTCGTTCCTTCCGACTGAGCGAGGCGTCATAGAGCGTGTATGGTCTGAGATGGATGTTCAGATTGGCAATTACATCCGTGGAAAGGTCTACGAAATTTTGATTGTAGGCAGCGTAACCTATGTTACATTCTCGTTCCTCGGGTTGTCTTACGCGCCGTTGCTTGCGGTTGTTGTTGGATTATCCGTTATAGTGCCCTATTTGGGTGCGGCGGTTGTCACTTTTCCTGTCGCGCTTGCCGGGTATCTTCAATTCGGTTGGGGGAACGATTTTGTTTGGGTAATGGTTGCCTATGCAATCTTACAAGCGCTTGATGGGAACTTGCTGGTACCGCTATTATTTTCTGACGTTGTCAACTTGCACCCAGTCGCGATAATTATCGCGGTACTGGTGTTTGGTGGGTTATGGGGTTTCTGGGGCGTGTTCTTCGCAATTCCACTTGCGACCTTGGTGAAATCACTGTTGAACGCTTGGCCACGAGCGAGTGATTTAATGTCGAGCCCGCCGCCGGAATAAAAGTCACACTACAAACGGGATGTCGCGTAATCAGCCAGGCGCGATCGTTCTCCTCGTGTCAGTGTTACGTGACCGCTGTATTCCCATTCTCTAAACCTATCGACAACGAAGGATAAGCCGGATGTCTCCCCGTTTAAGTAAGGTGTATCAATCTGAGCAATATTGCCCAGACAGACTACTTTAGAACCTGGCCCAGAACGTGTAACCAAAGTTCGTAACTGCTTGACTGTAAGGTTTTGCGCTTCGTCAATTATAATGTAGCGATTGAGAAACGTTCGCCCCCGCATAAAGCTCAGCGAGCGGATCTTGATCCGATCTTGCAGCATGTCCGATGTCGCTTTCTTGCCCCAGTCGCCGCCTTCATCCGTGTCAGTTAGAACTTCAAGGTTATCGAGGAGAGCGCCCATCCAGGGTGTCATTTTCTCTTCTTCTGTTCCGGGTAGGTAACCTATATCTTCACCAACTGAAATCGTTTCTCGCGTCATCACTATTTCACGGTAACGCTTTTTCTCCATTGACTGGACAAGTCCTGCCGCTAATGCCAGTAGTGTTTTTCCGGTTCCGGCAGTACCTATTAGAGAGACGAATTCGATCGCAGGGTCCAACAATAGATTCAGCGCGAAATTCTGTTCAGTGTTGCGCGCTGTGATCCCCCAAACGGCATTCTCAGGACGTCGATAATCGCATGCTTGCTCAAATAAAAGCGTGTCGTTACGCTTTTCCCTGACTATCAGTTCGATATTCCCACTCGAGGTATAAAGACATTCATTAGGAAAAACGTTACCGAATGACCCAGCGCTAACTGAATATAGTGTTTTCCCAATTGGCTGGCCGACTTCTTCGCAGTTTTTTTTGTTTAACCATTCAGCGTCTTCTATTTCTCGAAGGCCACTGTACAAGAAGTCAACATTGTCGATCGCTTTGTCGTTGTAATAGTCTTCTGCATTAAGGCCTGCAATTCGTGCTTTGATGCGCAGGTTAATATTTTTAGAGATGATCGTGATTTTGGTCGTTGCGTGTTGTTGCGCGAGGTTAAGAGCCGTATGAATAATACTATTGTTTTCTAGTTGATTTTTTCTCCCGTTTGCAGGTGATGAGATTCCGGGATCGGACGCTTGAAAGTAGACAGATCCGGCCGCAGTTGTCATAGCGCTATTAATGCTTGTTAACGTCAACCCAGATTCGATAGCGGCGCGATCATTAGAGGCAACCAGTTTGTCTAGTGTCCGACTCACTTGACGGGCGTTTCGGGCAATTTCAGAGGTTCCGTTCTTGGCTGAATCTAATTCCTCTAAGACGGTCATTGGAATAAAGATGTCGTGTTCTTTGAACTGGAAGATCGCTGATGGATCGTGAATCAGTACGTCGGTATCGATAATGAATAAGCGCTTTGGGGAATTCAACAATCTGCGACCTTTTGGTGGATTATAGTTTGCGTCGATGAAGTCCGATTATTTAACTGGCTCCATAATAGAGTCGAGGTTAAATTGGTCGCAAAATTCCATGAATTCACCTCGCAGTGATGCGATAGACATGTCCGTTGGTATGCCTATCGTCATGTGCAGTGAAAACATTAACGTACCGGTTCGGGCGGCCGTGTAAGTTCCCGAATAGAAATCTTCAATATTAATTTCACGCTCGGAGAAGAAATGGGTTATGTCGTGCACGATACCGACGCTGTCAACCGCAACTACCTCGACCGCATAAGGCATTGCGTTGCTTCCATGTTTGATCAGTTCAGTCCGTTCTGCAAATGTAGTGATATCAAGTTGTTCATCGATCCGTGGAAGAATATTTTCTATTTTAGCAATCGCGCTCCAGCTACCGGACAACAACATCATCATGGCTAAGCGGTCTCCTAACACTGTCATGCGACTATCAATTACGTTGCAGCCGCAATCTCGAACGGCCTTAGTAAATGCTACGATGAGGCCAGCTCGATTTTGTCCAATCGCGGATATTACTAGGTATTTCTGCATTAGTTGGAGGTCGACGATAGGCTGTTAGCGACCATCATTGTGCATGGTTCTCCAACCTCTCCGCAAGGGTGACAAGTTTTTAGCGGTCTGAGTTTTATGGAACTCTCAACCTGCTCTCCTTGTCATAGTGAACATAGAAAGTTACCATACGTCGTTGATTTGGAGAGATTTTCACATGTCACTTTTTCGGGGAAGTATGGTCGCGGTCGTTACCCCCATGCTTGGCGGGGTTTCACCCGAGTCGCCGATTGATTGGGATCGTTTTGAAGGTCTTCTGGACTTTCACGTTACTAACGGCACTGCCGCCATTGTTGCGGTCGGAACCACGGG
>DPMX01000196.1 GCA_003540955.1 Gammaproteobacteria bacterium | reverse complement strand
CGGAGTGGCGATCGACGATTGTTTTATGGTAATAGACATCCAAGCGGAACATTGTACGACTGGTCAATTCAAGGGGTTGCTAGTTAAAGATGAAGCTGCGCAGCAACGTATGACTGTGCAGTATCTGCGGAAGGCAGGTAGGTAAAGGACTCAATAGAAGTAAGAAAAGGGGCGCGGCAGCGCCCTTTTTTTGTCCTCGTTCCAGCCATAACTTCTTGGTGCCACGCCATCAATGATTACCTTCCTTTCTTTCGCAAAGCCTGAACTGCGAAATCCGACGCTCGAATATCAGCAGCATTCACTACAGTACGTGGTTGTAACGTTGTGCAGTGGTGTGCCTGCAGATCTATCATTGTCACCGCGTCAAGTATCGGAACATGCGAGCCCCTATTCTGCGGGAGATGATGATCTGGATGCGAGTAGCCAGCCACCGCGAATTTCCACAACTTTCCCGTGTTGTCATAAAGTCTTCCGTAGGCGGGAAACAATGTTTCAGCATCTACATAATACAATCGCTTTGAGAGTGGATGTTGTTGCCATTTTGGAATAGCCTCGATCAAATGGGCCGTGCGGTATTGCCATTTAATCTTCGGGAAGCAGTTTCCTCTGCCAAAGAAATCTACAAAATGAAAGTTATCACTGCCGAAGGACCTATTGCTAAGATTTAGTTCATCGTGGCGAAAAAAAGGCATTAGGACTCGCACTGTGCCCAAATATTTCCATTCCATGTCCATCAGTCGCCCGTTGTATCCTAAGAAATCCTCAATCATGATGTCGCTTCCGAGGAATGCATCTGTATTTTGACCTGTAGGCAGACGGCGCACACGGCGCTGAGTTCCTAGATATAACCAACCTTCCTCTTGACGGGTGTCATCTTCAAGTCGGTGGATTAAGACTTGGGTGTTACGGATGTCAGAGGGGTTAAGTACTTGGAGATAAATCCCCGCGTATATCTGAGATGCGTTATTAGGTAGGTCCGGGATGGGTCGGAGTACTACTCGATGTTTGAATCGTAAAGTCATGCCCGCGAACGAAAGTTCCCGTTCGATCTTAGCGGTACGCATATTGCGGTATTGCCAATAGAATGGTTTTACGATGCTTGAGTCGCCTCCATAGTTATAACGCATATTCCATGCGAGTTTGTCGCCCGCGCGGGGATCGTTTATATCGGGAGGATCAGGGAATGGCCGCCCAGCGATATAGTTATTTAATACTCCGGGCTCATTAGGAAGGTTTGCTTGCCCGTAGTATTGTTTTGTCGCTGTTTCAAAGTTCGGATGCGGAGGAAAACTCTCCTTCTCGGTCACCTCAATTGTGAAATCACCATCCGCAATAAGTTTAACTAACGTTTCATCAATAAATTCAGAAAAATTAGGAATATTAGAGGAGTCCAAAATGGTGCCCGGCGACGGCGGCTCCGCTTGGCTGCAGGCCGACCATATAAAAAACAGCAGGAAAATCGATAGGCGATTCATTCCGTTCATCTGATTTCTCAAGGCCTTTAGAACCCACTTAGTGGCAGAGCGGAATTTATTAGATTCTGACTGACGTAGCAACCATAGGGAAAACGCCTCCACTCTCTGAATTGTTACCCCGCAGATGCCTCTTTATTGCTATCCGAAAGCTCGATGAGGGAATGGTCGATTACTTCTGGTAGGTGGGCGACCCGGTGGTCAATTAATTCGTCGCTCCCGGTGACGATAGACCGTGCTGGTTCAGGTGGTCGCCCGAAACGTGCCGCCGCTTCAGAATGTACTTGTGACGCTAGCGGCTCTTCTCTCAGATAATCGGGTTTTCCGTCTGGTTCTCGGAATTGTGGCATGACCTCTTCCGAAAACATTTGCATCCCCTTCATGACCATCCAATTAGGCATTGGCCCAATAGATGAGCCACCAAATAGAAGCCCTCCAGCACCAACGTTCCCGCAATATTCGCCGATTTCATTACGGACTGTTTCCGGGGAGCCAACAATAATATAACGATCCTTAAGCATTTCATCATAGGTGAGCTTCGCCTGCGCTTTTACTTTGCCTTTATCGAGAGCGCTCATGAAATTACGAAAGGATTTCGTTGTCATATAACCTGGCGGGAAAAAAATCTGATCCGGAATTTTAAGCCCAGTGTTATATACCCAGCTTAAATGTGCTTTTGCCTCTCGATGCGCTTGTTCGTCGGTTTCAGCAACATAGGTTGGTACACAGGCATTGAACATGCTTTTCGGCGCTTCATACCCAAGCCGTTCACATTCCTCCCGTAAACCATCGAATGCGAGTTTTGTAAACCATTCTGGCGCAAACACCATCATGTATGTATATTTATGTTTCGCAATAAATTGCAACGTTTCGAGTGAACCTTGGCCTGGAATCCATATCGGCGGGTGCGGATCCTGCAGGGGTTGTGGAATAGGGTTTACGTTTGGGACGTAGAAGTGATCCCCCTGCCAAATAAATGGACCGTCGTCGGTCCAAGCTTTAATAATGAGGTCATGGGCCTCATTAAACCGCTCGACCGAGTCGCCAGGCGCGATGCCATTGTTAAAATACTCACAACCAATTCCGCGCACGAAACCTGAGATGATCCGACCACCGGATATAACATCGAGCATTGCTATTTCTTCAGCCACTCGTAAGGGGTTCCCGTGGAGCGGGATGGCATTGCCAATTACCCCTATGGGAATTCGCTGTGTCCGTTGGATCAACATTGCGGCGATTATGTTAGGGGACGGCATGGTTCCGTAGAAATTCGCATGGTGCTCATTAACACCAACCCCATCAAAGCCGTATTTTTCTGCATCCACTAGTTGATCGATATATTCGGTATAGAGTTGACGACCTCGATGTGGTTCGTAGTACTTATTGGATAATGACACCCAAGTAGATTCGAATTCTTCAGCCGGCGGAATGAAGGGGTAAGGCATTAGGTTAAATGCGTAGAACCGTAGTGCATTCATTTCGAAGCCTCCTCAATAAAGTTGGTTATTTCTGTGACTAGTTCAACTGGCCGTTCTAGGCAGGGTTCGTGACCGGTCTCAGGAATCATAATTAGCCTATTGTTCGGCAATGTGGTTGCAAATTTCTCTGCCATTTCATTCGGTATTAGGTGATCGTCTTCTGCCCGAACAACCAAGGTTGGGCAGGTGAGGCGTTGCAGGCGACGCTCAAGTGCTAAATTGTATCGTGGTGCCCACATCAAC
>DPMX01000233.1 GCA_003540955.1 Gammaproteobacteria bacterium | reverse complement strand
ATGCGTTAAAATTGGTAGTGGGGAGATCAGCTGTTGCATGTACCTATGACTCAGTTGCCAGCGGTTACAGAAGTATTGCAGCTACCGCGTCACCGGGTGACAGAATTGTCGCGCTTGGGTCATTTTTGGTTGTATCTGAAGTATTGGCGTGCTTGAAGAGGCTTGGGAAGGGCCTCAAGTCATAACAAATTGACGCTCATGTGATGGGTTTACAACTGAAGCAGAGAGTTGTTGGCGCGGCAGTGTTAGTTGCTCTTGGTGTTATTCTCATTCCGATTTTTTTGGATGATAATCACGATGAAAAAAAATCATTTTTGGCGCCAAAGATCGAAAGTATGCCAGTAGGAGACTTTAATTCGCGGGTGGTTCCACTTGATGAAAAGTTCATCGAGCAAGTAGAGCGGGCAATGGATGCGACACCACAGGAGTTGATTAAATCACAGCACTGGACTCGCGATTCGCACAAGCCCGCCACGCCGTCAGTCCTGGGCGTAACGCCCCGCACCGGTATAACGGCTTGGGTGATCCAGCTTGGAAGCTTTAGTACCCAAGGAAATGCGGAGACCTTGGCGGAAAAGCTAAGAATTGGCGGCTATACTGCCTTTATCGAGCAACTACCAGACGACTCGGAATTAGCCTATCGGGTCCGTGTAGGCCCGGAGTTAACGAAGGAGGCTGCTGACAAAATCCGCGATCAGCTTGCGAAAGAATTGAAGCTCGACGGAATTGTAATACGGTATCCTTAACCCGTGCTCATTTGTTAAAATCCCATCTTCCCATGAGGCGATTACCCTTATGAATTGGGCCGATTTAGCTATTGTAACGATTATCGGTATCTCGGTAATAATTAGCGTGTTCAGAGGTTTTGTGCGTGAGGCGTTGTCACTCATCGGTTTGGTCGTGTCGATCTGGGTCGCGGCGGCTTTTTACAACCCCGCAGCTGACCTCCTTGTCGATGTGATCTCTGTGCCGACGGCTCGTCGGGTGTTGGCTTTTATCGCACTCGTTCTTGTGTCCCTCCTTGTGACTGGAACAACCAATCACTTCATCGGCAGGCTGGTCGAAAAATCGGGGTTGACTACCACAGATCGTATGTTGGGAGTCGTATTTGGTGCCGTGCGAGGGGTCGCGATCATTGGGGTGCTAGTGCTACTGCTTGGTCTCACGCAAGTACCGAGCGATCCCTGGTGGAGTGAATCGAATCTTATGACGTATTTTGAGCAACTAGCGTACGTCGCTCTGAGCTTCATGCCGCCTGATATTCAGGTGCATTTCAGTTATTCATGAAATTTCCAATGAGTCTATTCGGGTAGAGCATTTATGTGTGGGATTGTCGGTATTGTAGCAAAGACCCCAGTCAACCAAGCTCTTTATGACGGGTTAACAGTCTTGCAACATCGTGGTCAGGATGCCGCTGGTATCGCCACTTACGAGGACGGTCATCTATTTTTACGTAAATCTGCGGGGTATGTGCGGGATGTTTTTAGGACTCGTCACATGCGCAATCTTCGCGGCCGTATGGGCGTTGGACACGTGCGTTACCCGACTGCTGGTGTTTCGTCGAATGCTGAGGCACAACCGTTCTACGTCAATTCCCCCTATGGGATTACATTGGCGCACAACGGAAATCTGACAAATTCGGAACAACTTAAGCAGGAATTATTCGAGGATGATTTGCGGCACATTAATACGGACTCAGATTCCGAGGTATTGCTGAACATCTTTGCGCACGAGCTAAAGCGTTTAGGAAAATTTCGTATCGAATCTAACGATATCTTTAAAGCAATCGAAAAGGTTCACCAGCGTTGTAAGGGCGGCTATGCCGCGATTTCAATGATTACCGGCGTCGGCATCATCGGGTTTAGGGACCCGCATGGGATTCGTCCGATTGTGTATGGTAAGCGCGAGACGGATCTTGGGGTGGAGTATATGATTGCTTCTGAAAGCGTTGCGATCGATGTTCTTGGTTTCGAGTTAATCGGTGATATTGCACCAGGCGAAGCTATCTTCATCAGTAAGGAAGGCGAGCTGGAAACCAAGCTCTGCGCACCAGAAAAAGGGATGGCGCCGTGTATATTTGAATACGTCTACCTGGCGCGACCTGACTCCATCATAGATGGTATTTCTGTGCAACAAGCCAGAATGCGGATGGGCGAGGCCCTCGCTCGAAAAATTCGAAGGGAGTGGGGAGAACATGACATTGATGTCGTTATACCTATTCCTGATACATCGCGCACCGCCGCGTTAGAATTAGCTCACGAACTAAAGGTTAATTATCGCGAAGGATTTGTGAAAAACCGATACATTCCGCGGACCTTTATCATGCCAGGACAGTCGTTACGGCGAAAATCCGTACGCCAAAAACTTAATGCTATTAGCCTCGAATTTGAAAACAAAAATGTTCTGCTGGTAGATGACTCAATTGTTCGCGGCACAACCTCAAGCCAGATTATCCAAATGGCTCGCGATGCTGGGGCAAACAAAGTGTATTTCGCATCTGCGTCACCTCCAGTGGTTTATCCGAATGTCTATGGTATAGATATGCCGACTGGGGAGGAGTTGATTGGCTCTAACCGATCGGTCGATGAAGTGGGGGAGATTATCTGTGCGGACAGGATCATCTACCAAGATTTGAGCGATCTCGTAGACGCAACACGAAGGGGTAATATGAGCGTGAAGCGTTTCGATCTATCTTGTTTTGACGGTGATTACGTTACAGGAGATATCAGTGAATCATACCTCACTCGTATTGAGTCACTGCGATCAGATGAAGCCAAGTCATTACGCATTTCTGCGCAAAACTCACTGAGCGATATGCATAGCTCGGAAGAGATATCGGCCGACGTGTGAGATGTCTATCATCTCACTATTAGGTTTTGCGGCGAGTAAGGTCCACGTTTCCCCTAATGTAGTGACGATCGTGGGAACGGCATATACAGTCGTGGCTGCCTTCCTAATGTATCCCAGCATTAGGGGCCCCCGTTTTCAGCGGCGATTCGGATGGTATTCTCGAAGTGGACTTGGTTGGCTACTAAGCGAAGGGTACAGAGTTAGAATGTTGGTTTATCCATTGACTTCAATTCACGAACATAATATTGTCGCCAATGAAAAGCGCTGATTTGATATCAGCTTGCGGGCGCTATAAAAGAACAGCTAAAACGAAATTTACACATACGTTTCCCAGCGTGCTGTCTTTAAAAACCCCGCATATATCAAATCCGCAATAGATCGAGGTACGGGACTACGGTCCGATAACAGGATGCTAGGACGTTTTGGCCTAGATCAATTCATGATTTACACGATTCAGGACAGATCTATGAACGTAAGCGATGATTTTGAGGACGCGGCATCAACTATTGCGTGTCATGCGGGCAGCCACCAAACGGCTGAATTCGAAAACAGCGACCCGATTTTTGTTACTTCGAGCTTTAGTTTTGAGAACGCGGCGCAAGCGGCGGCACGATTCAGTGGCGAGGAGATTGGAAACGTATATTCGAGATTTACCAATCCTACAGTAAGGGCTTTCGAGCAACGTCTGGCCGCGCTAGAGGGCGGCGAATGTGCCGTCGGAACAGCGTCAGGTATGAGCGCAATTATGACCTTATGCCTCGGAGTCTTGGCGGCTGGCGATCACGTTGTATGCTCTTATAGTGTGTTTGGCAGCACTATTAATTTATTCAAAAACATATTGGCGAAATTCGGCATTGAATTTACCTTTGTAGATCTTATAGACCAACAGGCGTGGAAAGACGCAATTCGCCCGAACACGAAACTTTTATTTTTGGAGACGCCATCGAATCCGTTAACTGAAGTTGCAGACATTAGCGCACTGGCGGCGATAGCACATGAGTCTGGCAGTCTATTGGTTGTCGATAATTGTTTCTGCACCCCGATTTTACAGCGGCCACTATCTTATGGTGCGGACATTGTTATCCATTCTGCGACTAAGTACTTGGATGGTCAGGGTAGATGCGTTGGTGGTGCGATTGTGGCACCTAAAACTTTGGTCGAGGAGAAATTAATTCCAGTATTGCGCTCGGGGGGCGCGAGCATGAGTCCATTTAATGCCTGGGTATTTCTCAAAGGCCTAGAAACTCTGGCCATCCGCGTAGAGCAACATTGTCGTGGTGCTGCGATAGTTGCGGCATGGTTGACGGAGCAAGTACAGGTTAAACAAGTGTATTACCCAGGTCTACCTGATCACCCGCAACATAAGCTCGCGGACCGGCAGCAGAGTGGATTCGGGGGAGTTATGGCGTTCGAAATAAATGGTGGCCGGGAGAAAGCGTGGCGGGTCATCGATTCACTCCGGCTATTTTCTATTACAGGAAACCTTGGGGATACACGTAGTATTGTGACTCATCCTGCAACGACAACTCATTCTCGGGTTAGTGCCGAAGATCGGGCGCGGAGTCGCATAGGCGAAGGTTTGATTCGTATATCAATTGGATTGGAAGAGCCAGAGGACTTGGTTGCAGATCTTGCGGCGGCATTGACGAATTAGAGAATGCGATTGGTTGGGGAACGCGTTTCCAAGAGTTACTTCAAACAGAGCTTTTTGGCGTGATCAATAAGCATTGACCTGTGCGCTGGCTGGTGCCAGGATCCGATAACGATTGAGGGCGCGGATGATTTATCCAAGATGCGTGCCGCAACAGTTCCTAGGGATTGTTGGGGCGGCCGCTGAATCGAGTGCGCACAGGTTCCCGCCAGACGGTTCCGATGGCACAATGTGCGCTGATCCTAATGTCTGACAAACGGAGATGAGATAGTGACAATTAAAGTTGGTGACAAAGTCCCAGAGGGTGGTTTTGCGGTAATGGGTTCCGATGGCCCAGGAGGCGTGACGTCAGCCGAACTGTTTGAGGGAAAAAAAGTTGTGTTATTTTCTGTTCCAGGTGCGTTTACACCGGCGTGTTCTGCGACACATTTGCCAGGTTACGTAGCGAATTCGGATGCAATAAAAGCAAAGGGTATCGACACAGTAGCGTGCCTCGCTGTTAATGACGTATTCGTAATGGATGCTTGGGGTTCCAGTGCGGGTGCCGATGGAAAAGTCACCATGCTTGCGGATGGTAACGGCGATTATACTAAGGCGTTGGGCCTTGAACTCGATGCTTCCGGCTTTGGGATGGGTACTCGAGGGTTACGCTTCGCGCTGATTGTTAACAATGGCGAGGTGTCACATTTATTCGTCGAGGAGTCTCCGTCTGAAGTGAAGGCGAGTTCAGCTGAAAATGTGTTGAGTAATTTGTAGGGTAAAAAGGGGATCGGATCTGGGCTGGGTGCATTGCAACAGCTCCGGTCCAATTTCCACGTGAAGATAGCCCAAGGATAAACTAGGAACACAAGGTAGAATGATGCTCAATGAACTTCCGTGCTTTGTGTGGTTTCTACATTAATTAAATTACTTG
>DPMX01000290.1 GCA_003540955.1 Gammaproteobacteria bacterium | reverse complement strand
TGCCATCCTCGTCTAGCAGCACGAGGTCTGTAAAAGTGCCGCCTATGTCGGCCGCGAGTCTATGTTTCATGTAGATTCCAGAAAATGAGTCAGTAATTAAGCCGGTAGCTGTTTTGCTGTTTTAACGCGCTCATACACAATCTCGAAGGGCTCAACGTCGACATAACGTTTACCAATATCTTCCAAATTCTGACGATGAGCGACCGAACCCTGATCGTAGACACATTCCTCCGGGACAATAGTCTTATACCCGAGAGCAAAGCTGTCGATCGAGGTAGCGCGAATGCAACCGCTGGTATTCGCACCGGTAACGATGATCGTATCCACCCCGTGCATATTCATAATCGAAGCACAATGCGTGCCGAAAAATATCGACGGTGTTTTCTTGCAAACCAACACATCACCTTCACGCCATAGCCGTTGATCAATCTCGACCTCCCAGGAACCAAGGATCCATTCTTTCATACAGGCGACTTTCCAGGGTGGCATGTCACTAAAATCAGCCTGGAAGGCAGTCTGACAATGCACGATTGGAACCCCATTTTTACGCGCTGCTTCAAATAACTCCGAGCAATTCTCGACTGCACCCTGTCCCATCGGGCTCCGTCCCATAGGTGCCTTGGTGTTGGTGACACAATTCATCATATCTACTGAGACAATACCTAAAGTGTTACCAAAGCCAATTTTTCCAGTACCGTAGCCACCAACTTCATATAGATCGAATTCTTCGCTCATGACGTATCCTCAAACGTGGGTTTCGATTAAATCTTCATATTTTCGACCGAACGGTTGACAGAAGGGAACCCCGACTCCTCTACGGTGATTTCGTTACAAACCCCAGCCATCAAGTCATACTCAGTCAGTATACAACCCATTCCACGTTTAAGGCCGTATTTCGACTGAGCCTCGAGTGTAGACGATCACTCGATAAATTCTTGACCTGAAACGTCATATTTTTTCCTAAAGACGACCTGCTGTTTAACTAATTCGATGTGTTTTAGTTTCTTTCCGAATCTCCGACGGGGACATACCAAAGTATCTCCGAAATGACCGCGATAAGTGGGCGCCGTCAGCAAATCCACACTCAACACCAACCTCGGTCAGAGGCATCCGTGTGTGTTGGACCAGCCATTTCGCACGAGTAACTCGCAGTCGAGACCGATACTCTTCCGCAGTTATACCAATATCTGCGACGAAGCGGCGCTGCAACTGTCGAGTACTGACTTTAGTTATATCAGCCAATTTTCCGAGGTTTTCCGAGCCCCCTAAGTTTTCTTCGATCACCAACATCGCCCTTTTCACAACCGGGTCCTGAGCCGCATGGGTGATAACTTGCTCTGGTTGCGGCGTATTGCCCGGCAGCGGATGGTCCTCAATCATTATACGTAAACTTTTTTCAGCAACAGCGGCACCTAAATGACGGCTGACTAAACGAGCCGCAAGATGCACTACGCTGGTCCCACCCGCACACGTCAAACGATCGCGGTCTACAACATAGAGTCGGTTGGAAATAACTTTGAGTCGAGGAAATTCAGAAGCAAATTCATTGCGATGAAACCAACTAACGCACGTTGTGTAGCCACTAAGAAACCCTAGATTTGCCAGAACAAACGAACCCGTGCAAAGCCCGATCAAAGGAATGCCAGCGTTAGCTGCGTCATGCAAAAACTCAGACGTGCCCCAGGGAATCTTTTGGCCACCGTGGAGTAATCCCCCGACGACGGCTATATAGTCGAAACGATCGGGGCTGTGCATACGCTCCCAGGGTTCGATTTTTACACCACAACTAGACACAACGGCATCCTCAGGCATGCCCAGCACGCTCCATGAGCACCCAATGGGTCTGCTCCGGTCACCCTCATCAGCGGCGAGTCGCAGCATATCTACGAACCCGGAAAATGCCGTCATCGTAAAAGACGGCATCAGCAAAAAACCAACCCTTAATTTCGGCAAACCGGTATCCACGTAAAAAGCCTGGCGAGATCCTTTTACCTTTGAAAAGACGCTTAAAGTATAACGAATGTCGTGTTTGTTCAAGGATTTCTTTGATTCCCATACTAGACTGATCACACTTTACGCCTCTAAACGAGGACTAAGATTTGAGTGATTTCTCTCTCTTAACACTACTGCAACATACGCTCAGCAACCATCGCAAATGGCCCAAGCAATGGCGGTCGCCTGCGCCAAAAGCTAGCTATGACGTAGTAATTATAGGGGGCGGTGGACACGGCCTCGCGACAGCCTATTATCTTGCAAAAAATCACGGCCCATTGCGTATCGCAGTACTCGAAAAAGGCTGGATCGGTGGTGGGAACACCGGGCGCAATACCACTATTATTCGGTCCAACTACTTATGGGAAGCATCCGCGAACCTATACGATCATGCACTTAAATTATGGGCTAATCTCTCCAGCGAACTAAATTACAACGTCATGTTTTCTCCTCGGGGAGTTATGATGCTGGCGCATTCAATTCATGATGAGCAGATTTTTAACCGCCACATTCGTGCTAACCAGCTCCTTGGCATCGATAACGAATGGTTAACCCCACAGGAAGCGAAACAGTTTTGCCCGGTGCTAGATATCGATCAAAATAGACGCTATCCCATACGGGGCGCCGCGCTTCAACGCCGCGGTGGCGTTGCCCGGCACGACGCCGTTGCATGGGGCTACGCCCGCGCTGCCGATCGCCTGGGAGTAGATATCATCCAAAACTGTGAAGTAATCGATATCGAGAAAGGAACGGATGGCGCAGTTAGAGCGGTCGAAACAAACCGCGGCCGTATCGAATCTGAGAGAATCGGTGCAGTTGCGGCCGGAAACACCTCAGTCATTATGGGAATGGCTGGATTGCGAATTCCATTAGAGACATACCCTCTTCAAGCTCTAGTGTCAGAACCTGTGAAACCGATATTTCCTTGTGTCGTGATGTCAAACACCGTTCATGCCTACATTTCGCAATCCAGCAAAGGTGAACTTGTTATCGGTGCTAGTACCGATCAATACGTCTCCTATAGTCAAACCGGAGGCCTCCATATCGCATCACACGCGCTTGAAGCGGTAAATGAAATGTTTCCTATGTTCCGCCGTCTACGTATGCTTAGATCGTGGGGTGGGCGAGTCGACGTGACAGTTGATCGCTCACCGATCATTGGTAAAACACCAGTACCTGGGTTGTTCGTCAATTGCGGCTGGGGTACGGGAGGATTTAAGGCGACTCCCGGTTCAGGGCACGTTTTTGCGGCTACTATCGCAAACGACGAGCCGCATCACCTAGCGGCACCATTTGCACTGAGTCGCTTTGTCAGCGGTGCGTTTATTGACGAGGCCGCTGCTGCAGCTGTGTCGCACTGAGTCTTATCATGCTACTTATCACCTGTCCCTATTGCGAAGAGAGTCGTCCTGAACTCGAGTTTCACTATGAAGGTGAAGCGCATATCGCTCGACCATTGAATCCGACGACGGTAAGCGACGAAGAATGGGCAGAATTCTTATACGTGCGCTCTAACAGCCGAGGCCCACATCGTGAACGTTGGCGTCACTTGCATGGCTGCGGGCGCTTCTTCAACGCAATTCGAGATACACGGACCGATAAGTTTATCATCACTTATAGGCAGGGTGAGTTTCCTGAACACGAGATCGTTGAAGAGACTCCGAAATGACGCAACCCTTTCGAACCAAAACCGGTGGTCGCATCGATCGCGCTCAACCACTCACATTTTCCTTTGATGGCCGCAGACTTACGGGGTTTGCCGGCGACACGCTTGCATCCGCGTTACTCGCTAACGGCATCCACGTCATCGGGCGCTCTTTCAAAATTCACCGGCCACGTGGGATTGTCACGGCAGGTGCAGAAGATCCTAATGGTTTAGTGAATGTCTCTCGTGATTCTGCGCGCGAAACGCCAAATCTACGTGCGACTCAAGTCGAACTGTACGATGGCCTGGTTGCTAAAAGTCAAAACTGTTGGCCTTCACTGCGCTGGGATTTTGGCGCTGTCGCGGGTTTCGCAGCACCATTAATACCTGCAGGATTTTATTATAAAACGTTTATCGGCCCTAGATGGATGGGTGCTTTACGGCCTTGGTCTAAAATATTTGAGCCGATGATCCGCCGCGTGGCTGGCCTTGGACGTGCACCAACAGAACCGGACCCGGACACATATACTAACCGCTTTGCGTATTGCGATGTTTTAGTGATCGGAGCCGGTCCTGCGGGTCTTGCAGCAGCCTCCAGTGCGGCACTTGCGGGAGCTAATGTGATCTTGTGTGATGAACAATCAGAATTCGGTGGCTCACTACTTCAGGAGCGAACTGCAATAATCGATGGCATCCCGGCGCAAGAGTGGCTAAGTCGCGAGCAAAGTAAGATCCGGAATGCTGGAGTAAGGATGTTAAATCGGACCACCGCTTTCGGCTATTACGCCGATAACTTTGTTGCCCTCGCAGAACGTCTTACTGATCATAAAAGTGGGATACACCCTGGAGCACCCCGAGAGCGCTTGTGGCAAGTGCGGGCAAAAGAGGTCGTCATAGCAGCTGGTGCGATCGAACGTTCTATGCTCTTTCCAAATAATGATCGCCCAGGGATTATGTTCGCTGACGCGGCGCGCAGTTTTCTGAATCGTTACGGTGTTCTTGTTGGGACGCGAGCGGTGATCACGACCGCATGCGATTCAGCGTACGCCGCCGCCCTGGATCTCCACGCAGGTGGGATAAAAATTGAGGCGCTTTGTGATTTACGTCAAAAAGTACCTGTAGAACTCGCCGCGGCAATCTCCGCTTGCGGAATCCCCTTATTACCTGCCACCGCAATCGCCGATACTAAGGGCACTAGGCGGGTTACTAAGGTCACGACACGCAACATCGCTGATCATGGTGAAAACACGATTGCATGTGACGTCGTGCTCATGTGCGGAGGTTGGACACCATCAGTGCATTTATTTTCACAATCCCGCGGGAATCTTGAATGGGACCAGGACAAAATTGCCCACCTTCCAAAGAAAGCTACTCAACAGCAACAATCAGCCGGCGCCTGTGCTGGACAATTTACGCTACCCGAAGTATTAGCAGCTGGGTCTGCAGCCGGATCGGCCGCGGCAGAATCGTTTTACCCTGAAAAGCCGAAGTTCAAAGACGCTATCGCTAGTAACTGGGTATCATATGGGGGCGGTCATCTAGGTATGATCAATAGTCCAAAACCTACCACGGTGTCGAAAACCTTCGTTGACCTACAAAATGACGTAACTGTAGCTGACATCGAATTGGCTATTCGGGAAGGTTTTCGATCAATCGAGCACATCAAGCGCTACACCACCACCGGGATGGCTACAGACCAGGGTAAAATTTCTAATCCACACGCACTGGCGATCGCCGCGAACGTCACCGGACGCAGTATTCCCGAAATAGGTCTAACCAGCTACCGCCAACCGTATACCCCAATCACCTTTGGCACGTTGGCTGGCAGCGGTCGTGGCTATCTACTTGATCCATTGAGGACCCCACCGAGTGACCCGTCGGCACGCTCGTCTGGCGCAATATTTGAAGACGTGGGTCAGTGGCGACGGGCGCAGTATTTCCCGCGTGAAAACGAAGATAGGCAGGCAGCGATGCAGCGAGAAAGCCACGCGACCCGCAGTGCGGTAGGTATTTTTGATGCGTCGACTTTAGGCAAAATCGAAATTAGCGGACCCGATGCACTAACATTCCTTGAACGTATGTATATCAACGACCTATCAGGGCTTAAGCCTGGTCGGTGTCGATATGCCGTGATGTTGAACGAAGCAGGTTTTATTATTGACGACGGCATTATTGCCTGCTTATCAGTAGAAAAATATCACGTGACAACCACCACCGGTGCTGCCGCACAAGTATTAAACTTAATGGAGGATTACCTACAAACTGAATGGCCAGATCTTACGGTCTGGTTGACTTCGATCACTGACCAATGGGCAACCATGGCAGTACAAGGGCCACGTTCTCGAGACATCTTAAAGCAGGTGTATCCGCAACTTGAATTAGATGACACAAACTGTCCTCACATGAGCGTAATCGAGTCCGAAATACAAGGGATCCCTACACGAGTTTTTCGAGTAAGCTTCACGGGGGAGTTAGGTTTTGAAATCAATATCCCAAGGGGATATGGTTTATCGCTATGGAAGACTTTACGTAAGCTCGCAACCGAAATTGGGGGATGCGTTTACGGTACGGACACCATGCATTTGCTCCGCGCTGAGAAGGGGTACATCATCGTCGGTCAAGAGACGGATGGTACGATGGTACCGCACGATGTTGGACTCGATTGGATGATTGGGAAAAGTAAACCCGACTTCGTTGGTAAGCGTTCGCTCGAGCGGATAGCGCAGCGGGACACTAACCGCCCACAACTCGTGGGGCTACTAACGGAATCATCTCAAGTTGTTCTAGAAGAAGGAGCACAAGTGACTGCTCTTTCGGGGGCGTCGAATGGGGCCTTATCACTAGGATTTGTCAGTTCCGCTTATTTCAGTGCTACTTTGAATCGCTCGATAGCACTCGCCATGGTCGCGGGTGGGCGCAAACGGACTGGTCAACGATTGTACATTCCAATGCCTGAACAATCGATTGCAGTAGATGTCGTGACTCCAGCATTCGTCGATGTAGAGGGGACGCGGTTAAATGGTCACGCTTGATCTAAAATACCGAGAAGGAAGCAGCGATATCCTATTGAATTCATCTGACTCGTTAAAAATTACAGAGCTTAGCGGAATCGCGCGTTACATATTACGCGGTGACAGTCCCGTCATACCTTTGATATCTGCCGAACTTGGACTCACTCTTAATTCACCAATCAACCGTGCCACGGTCGCTGAGATGTGTAGCGCCTTACATCTTGGGCCGGACGAGTGGCTATTATTGTTCAACAAAACCGACACAAAAAATCTTGATACCCGTGTACGCAATGCCGCAGGCAGTTATCCATTTGCGTTAGTCGATGTCAGTCACCGGAATGTAGGATTCCGATTCCATGGGGAACAGGTCGTAGATGCACTGTGTTCTGGCTGCCCGCAAAATTTAGAAATCGATTTCTTCCCTATCGGCAAATGTACTCGCACGGTCTATGCCAAGGTAGAGATATGCCTTTGGCGACGGGATGAATATGATTTCGTGCTCGAAACGTCACGGTCATCCGTCCCGTATTTATTAGGATATTTAGCGCAGGAGACCTCGCCAATCACAGGAAACTCTCAGACTTTTAACGATCTTTAAAACTTATCCTTAACGAATAATAGGCGCTAAATTGAAGACCGCCAGACCGACGAAGTTCCCCACTGCATAGCCTAAAACCCCACAAAGCATAGCCGGGACGGCTAAATCATTCCGACGGAATGATAGAGCCATTGCCGCGGCGGTCGGCGCTCCAAGTGCGCATGCGTTCGAGGCGATGAATGTCTCATCGACGCCAAGGCCGAATAATCTTGCCGCACCCAACACGAACAAAACGTGGGTTACCAAAATCACTGTTGCAAAAATCATTAACATTGGCCCAAACTCGGCCACGGCTTGGAAACTAGCTGAAGCCCCAATCGCTACAAATAAAATATGCAACAAACCAAAACCAAGAGGGCTCGCACAATCCAAAGTCGCAAAAAATCGCCGAAAGAGTGTAGCGCAAAGCACACTGGCAAAAGTGATAGTAAGTAGTGCCAGGCCCGGCCAGTCAAACGCATTTTGCACAGCGAATCCTACAGCACAGATGACTATGCTGATCGCCAAGCTATAGAGTAACGGTATCGCACTTAGTGGCGCACGCGCCGGTAATACTGGAACCTCGATCGCATTATTTTGTTCAGCTTTAAACCAAAATGTAATCCAATTGAGATTACGGGCTAAAAACAGCAAGACCAGATAGAGAATAACGGCCAAATTACCAGCCGCTACAACTGCCGCGAGACTATCGCCTGGTTTAAGTCCAACCGCTTGGCCAACGGCTAGCAGATTTGCGGTCCCCCCAACATAGGCCGCTGTAAACGCGGCTGCGAACTCAGCACCTGAAGTGCTGAGGGGTATTATGGCAAACGCGAGGAATCCGCCGACAACCGTACCGAGCGCACCCGCTAAAAACCCGACAAGAACCCGGCGTGCTTCGCGAAAGATGCGAGTGAGATCCGCTTCAAACAATACGAGCGGTATAGCGAGTGGTAATAAATAGTTGTAAATGGTGTCGTAGATCTTTGCCTCGCTGGGGATCACCCCAAAATTTGACAATAAGATTCCACCCAGTAGCGCTACCACGGCTCCCGACAACCAACGACCTAACCAGCATTTGTCCGACCATGCACCAAAAGCCGCGATGCTAGAAATCGCGGCCCACATCAGCCAAGTGTTTGTAGGCTCGATAAGGTTATTCATAGATTTTAAGATGATTGTGATTAGAGACGTCAGCTCGGGGCATCGCCTCAACTAGTCATGTCGCTCAAATAGACGAAGACATTCCCACCTAGTTCTCAAGAATAAATTCAGCGTCTCAATTTTGGAATTAGGACCGATTACGTAAAAAGCATCCATTCCTACTTGAGGAAAGAGGATATTAGGTCTATGTCCATAATCTGCGCGAAGCAATCTTCGCACCCTCTACGAGGGCTGCAAGCTTGAGCCAAGCGGCTTTAGGAACAACCTCGCCAAACCCCGCAAAGGTGCCAAAACCACAATCGGTTCCTGCGATAACTCGCTCTCGACCCACCAAGCCAGCAAAACGTTCAATTCTTTGCGCGACTAGCTCTGGATGTTCAATAAAATTTGTCGTTGTATCAATTACACCCGGCATGATGACTCTGTCATCTGGGAGGTCTAACTTCTCAAACACCTTCCATTCATGTTCATGACGTGGATTAGCCGCCTCAAACGCGATCGTCTTCGCATTACTAATCTTCAGTGCCGGCTTAAGTACTTCAATTAACTCAACATCGTGGTGATGTGGTCCCTCATAGTTAGCCCAGCATAAATGCAATCGAAGCTGTTCACCCGGAATATTCGCCGTCGCGTAGTTAAGGGCTTCTAAATTTAAAGCGATAAAGGACTGATAGCCCATTTTTTCCACGACATCGGATGCCCAAAAAATTCCATGTTGGGGCGCGCAAATTGGAATGTCCGTTGCATCCAGTTGCAGCATAAAGCCAGCGGCAGCAATCGCTTCGTATTCTTCCCTCATGACCTCCGCGAGAGCCATTACATACTCTTCATAGTTAGAATAATGTCGATTCACAATTTGGAAAGTTACCGAGCCCGGGGTCACTGCGGGCATAAACGCGTTCTTTACGCCATGCAGCTCCATGGCATGACGGAGATTTTTAAGATCGCGTGCAACATGTTCTTGCCCTATATA
This sequence comes from Gammaproteobacteria bacterium, assembly GCA_003540955.1. Classification (GTDB taxonomy): domain Bacteria; phylum Pseudomonadota; class Gammaproteobacteria; genus UBA11873. The sequence goes on along the minus strand of DPMX01000290.1, from coordinate 191 downwards.
CCTCAGTTTTCCGATACACGCTGGCATACAGATATGGCTGCCACCTTCGCTCTCGTATTGGCGCTGAGCGACCTCTGGCACGTCCACAAGATCATGGAATGTCCACATCTCAGTTTCACCACCGAGCCCTTCAAGTCGGTCACTGAGATAATTCGTGAATCCAACCTTACCTAACTCACCATCGCTAACGA
>DPMX01000194.1 GCA_003540955.1 Gammaproteobacteria bacterium | reverse complement strand
CGTGTCCTCAGCACTATGGCGCACGCATCCTGCCATAGTAACACCAGTCATAATCACGGTGTCCACGCCCTGGGCACGAAGGTAGCCCGCCAAATAGGTACCGTGGTAGGCGCTAGCACGTTTCTTTACTATAACTTGCTCCCCGCGCTCCGGCACGAGTGCAATGCAGTCATCGATCTCGGTATCGGGCGCCCCTTCATGCAGCGTTTCCGCTGGAATCTTGAGACCCCACAGCCCAGCGTCGGAGCGTGGCCCCGTCGGATCCTGGAACCCGGTCGAAGTTAAGATGACGGGAATATTCTTGCGGCGCGCGGCAGGTCAGAATATCGGAATTTGTTCAGCCTTGCTAATCCATCGACAAAACTAGAAACCGATGACTCGCCGCATCTAGAGAGCGCGCTTTTTCTCCTGAACTTTATAGATTACCGCACTAACAGAAGGGAGACGCCTGACAATCGCAAAGCTCCATTTTAAGATTCTGATTGACTTGGAATGTAGCGTGCCGAGAAACCTTAACGACCGCCTGTGAGATTCGAAGAACTAAACATCCTTCGAACTTTCGCCTCCGGTAAAATAGGATGGTTGGTCTTAAGCGCGTGCGCGACCGTACTCTTTTGATTAATCATATCGATCGCGACAGAACCTTTCCATCGGCTTACCGTCTCATGCAACTCTGGTTGCCTCCCTGTTGAATCAGCCCAGTCATAGACTGAGAAAATTATCTTCCACAGGCGTCCCTCACGATTTGCAATAAGGGATAACCTCACATGGAAATTCTGCTTGTCGACGAACAATATCCGGAGAGAATAAGGATGATCATTCCAGATTGGAGTCGCCTCGATCACATAACAATCGCGTAGTTGCCAACGATCGTAGGGAAGATTACTCATTGGGCCGAAGTAATTTACTACATCGGGCTTTACATCTGCCACCGCGAGGATTGATTTTTCACCAAGTAGATTCCACGTGTAATCAAGCACCCTGCCCGAAAAGCCTTCAAAGTCATCCAACGTCATTTCGGAACCGAGCCAGCTATCGGCACGCTCGCGTGACGACAATCTGCGGACACGCCGTTCGGTAGGCAAATAGGAGATTACTTGGTCAGATTCATGCGCATCAAGGGATCGTTCTATCACCATTCGAGTTCCAGCAACGTCAAATGGCGCCGTGAACTCCATATAATCCTTGTACAAAACCTGACCACCGCCGCTGGTATTCAATCGATATCCTTGATCCGCCAGCATCGGTATATGGCTCATAAATACACGATGGTAAAACAGGCTCATGCTTCGGTGTATTTCACCGCCACCGGTGAAATACTTAGGCAACTCCGAGTTAGCTACGAGACCACTAGGTCGCAGCAAATAAGTAGTGGCCCCCTGTGTGCTATAGCCATAAGAGTCCCAACGATGGATATTGTTCCACGCCACCATCAATCCAGCCTGATCTGTTGAGGCCTCAAGAATTCGTGAATGGACAAATGGCTGCCCTGCAATATAGCCTTGGAGCGACCCATCAGATGCAAGACTGGTATTTCCCGCATGTGCCGCCGTTGCTTCTAGAAAAACTGGATGTGCCTCTTGATCCTGGGTCGTTTGGATCGCTATTTCGACTTCGGGGAATCGGAACTGTTCGAGCAAGGCCGGTGGCATTACTTCATCCAATTCATCGATCTCATTGATACGAGCTACCCGACCTGGGGTTAAATCGACCGTGATAACTTGATCTTGGGCGATCCAGTCTCGCAGTTCTGCCACCCCTTCTAGCTCTTCCGCCACAGAGGGACCGATAAATAGAACTAGCAGAAATGACAAAGTCAACACTCGTCTACCCCTGCGCGCTTCGCGCACGGGCTTTATCTCTAAATTCAATTTAACTCGCTTGCCTTAGTTTAGCGGTTACATCTGTATTAACGCTTAATGTTTTTAGATCGACAGCCACGCCGTAAGTACGCAGGGCATCCTCGACCGTAATAAACTCATCGAGCACGTCATCCAAAACCGCCTGCGGGTCCCGCTCAAAAGGGTTTCCATAGCCACCACCACCTGCGGTCCGGTGACTAAGCACCGTACCCATCGGTACGCTCACCCCACTAGTTCGAGTAAAGACAGCCTCTGTGTCAGTTCCCGGCGCGACGATAAGGCCACTACCCTGTCCGTTTTCACCACCAAATAGACCTTCTGGCACGTATTTGTCACGATCCAAAGCGATTGTGAACTGCCCAGGCCATAACATACGATAGTCATAAGAAATACCCCAGCCACCGCGTTGACGGCCTGCACCGGCTGATCCGTTCCGTAGCTTGAAACTCTCAGCTAACAAACCAGGAAATTTTGTTTCCATGACTTCGCACGGGATGTTGTAGTTGTCGCCACTGCCGAGCGACACCATCCCACTATTACCATCCACATTTGAACGGCCACCCCATCCACCTGCATAAGGAGAAAAATGTACGAACTCCTCGCCGGTCTTCGCATCAAAACCAGACAATGTCATACACGCAAAATTACCGAATGTACCGGCGATCACCTCATTCGGCAAAACGTCCGCAAGTGCTTTGAATAAAAGTTCGATAAGCCGGGTACCCATATCTCCCATACCGGTCGTAACTGGAGCTGGATACTGAGGTCGAAACACACTCCCAGCCGGCGCATCCACATGGATCGGGCGGTAAGATCCCTCATTACTACCGAGCGCGGTGTCGGTAAGAAACATCATAAACTCACGAGAGCACGATACCGTGTTGACCCAGTGGCAATTCCCTGCTGCCCCGGCACGTTGAGGGTCACTACCTGCGTAATCTACCCAGATATCACCGCCCTCCACAGTCGCTTTTACTTGAATATGAATCGGATCCTCATTCACACCATCGCCATCAGCGTGACCTTCTGCCTTATAAATACCGTCTGGGATACGTTCTATCGCCGCACGGGTCATACGTTCTCCGTGATCAAGTATCGCTTCGACTGCGGCTCTAAATACTGTAACCCCATGCTTTTCCAGTAGAGCATGCACTCGTATTTCAGCAGTCTTCCCGGCCGCAATTTGTGCGGCAAAATCGCCGCGCGATAAATGCGGCACACGCATATTGGCAAACAATAAATCAGTTATAGCATCATTAATTACACCGCCCCGGGCGAGTCGCATTGCCGGAATACTTATACCTTCTTGATAGGTATTACGGGCATCCGACGACCAACTTCCAGGGTCTTTCCCGCCAACATCCAGATGGTGGGCTTTACTTGCGCCAATCAATACCAACTCTCCATCCCAAAAAATTGGCATTACAATATTAATATCGTTCTTATGAGTCCCTCCCCCCGTGTAAGGGTCGTTGGAAATATACATATCACCCGGCTGCATCTCATTCAACGGGTAACGAGCAGTAACGGCTTCGATCACGAAATTCATACTTCCATTGAAGACAGGAATCCCTTCGGCTTGGGCCACCAATCGACCCTGCCCATCAAACAACACGCAGCTGTAGTCATGAACCTCACGAATAATGGTTGAATACGAAGTACGATCCATCGTAATCGACATTTCGTGCACCACCGACATAAGGCCAGCCCTAATCACCTCAAGCGTGACTGGATCAACCACCTGCCGACCACCTAAATCACGCTCTATCAAATCGCCTGCTTCGCCCATCAATTATATCTCCTATTTCGACCCGGCTTCGCTGGCTTGCCGTTGCCGTTCGGTCGCCACCGAATCAATTTGCAATGACTTTGGATCGATCACGACTCCATAGGTCCCCCGAGCAACATCAAGCGTAATAAACTCATCCAGCACATCGTCAAGGACCGCTTGGGGTTCGCGCTCTAGTGGGTCACCATAGCCACCGCCACCTGCGGTACGATGGCTAAGCACGGTACCAGCCTCAACTGCAATGCCGCTATCCCGAGCATAAGACTGTTCATGTTTCGTACCGGGATCGACGATAAGACCACTCGCAGCACCACTATGACCACCAAAAAGTCCATAGGGTGTGAATTTATCCCGATCAGATGCGACAGTAATTTCTCCCGGCCATAACATCCGGTAGTCGTAGTTCACCCCCCAACCACCGCGGTGTCGCCCCGCGCCGGCAGAGTTTTCACGCAACTTATAGCTTTCCGCTAACAAGCCAGGGAACTTGGTTTCCATAACTTCGCACGGGATATTAAAGTTATCACCGCTAATTAGGGATACCATAGCGCTATTACCATCTGCATCTGCCCTCCCTCCCCAGCCCCCAGCGTAAGGTGAGAAGTGCACAAATTCCGCGCCGGTGTCCTCATCGAAGCCAGATAGTGTCATGCCATGAACCGTTCCAAAGGTTCCCGCAATCACTTCCTTTGGAAACACATCTGCAAAAGCTTGAAACAACAGTTCTATAAGTCGAGTGCACATATCACCGATACCAGTTGTCACCGGTGCCGGATATTGCGGGCGAAATACACTACCGGCCGGTGCGTCGACGTGAATGGGTCTGTAGGAGCCTTCGTTACCACCAAGCGCTGTGTCGGTTAAGAACATCATAAACTCGCGCGTCCCGGAGACAGTATTTACCCAGTGACAGTTCCCGGCGGCACCACTCCGCTGTTCATCGCTCCCAGCATAATCAAGCCAAATGTCGCCACCCTGCACTGTAGCCTTGACCTGAATGTGAATTGGATCTTCCGTGACTCCATCGCCGTCAGCATAGCCCTCTGCCCTATATACACCGTCGGGGATCCGATCTATTGCTGCTCGCGATATCCGTTCACCATGATCTAGTAGCGCTTCTACCGCGTCACGAAATAATCCGATGCCATGCTTTTTTAGAAAGGCATGAGCGCGAAGCTCCGCCGTCTTACCCGCGGCAATTTGCGCCGCGAAATCACCTTTCGAAAGCTGGGGTACACGCATATTGGCAAAAAGGATATCCGTGATTGCCTCGTTGATCTTACCGTCGCGCGCAAGTTGCATTGCCGGGATACTTAAACCTTCCTGATAAGTGTTCCGTGCATCTGAAGACCAACTCCCTGGGTCTTTGCCTCCAATATCAAGGTGGTGCGCCTTACTCGCACTCAGCATCACTAGTTCGCCTTCCCAAAATATAGGCATGACAATATTAATATCGTTCTTATGCGTTCCGCCGCCAGTGTAGGGATCATTGGAAATGAACATATCACCTTCACACATAGTTTCAGGTGGGTACCGTTTGGTAACAGCATCGATCACAAAATTCATACTGCCGTTAAAAATAGGAATGCCTTCCGCCTGCGCAATCAGGCGACCTTCAGAGTCGAACAACACACAGCTGTAATCATGAACTTCACGGATAATCGTAGAATATGAGGTGCGATCCATCGTAATCGACATTTCGTGTACAACAGACATCAACCCGGCACGAATTACTTCAAGCGTAATCGGATCGACTCGTTGCTGATCCAAATTATCCAAGTTACGTAATGTATCTCGTGCTTCGCTCATAACGCTACACTCCCATTAAAGACAACTCTCAGCCCTCGACCCGCTCAACATGAATATTCCGTAATCGATCGACTAAGGCCCGCTGGCCCGGAAGTACAACCACTGTCGAGCGCGGGTCCTCAATGACGGCCGGCCCTAAGATACTGTCATCGGCCCGTAAGGTTTCTACCTTATAAATATCAGTCTCGACCATAGCACCATCGAAAAAAACCGAACGTCGCATGGACGGCTCTAGTGCACCGTCTGTTGCGCTACGCTTGGGGTATTCTGGGAAACTCGGCCGTTCGACACGGCCGAGGGCCGTCACTCGGAGGTTAACCATCTCGCAGGCAAATTCGCGGGTCGCATAACCATAGTTGCGTTCGTGCTCATCGTTAAAATCTTTACCTAAAGTGGCTATATTTGGTGTTTCACTTTTGACAGCAATGCGAAGATAATATTCCTGTCCAACGTAGCGCACATCGATGTATCGCTCGGTTGCGACATCATCAGCCGCTACCCCTTCACTCAGAAGCTGCTCTACCGCATTGTTCTCAAGATCGGCGAATATATCCATAACCTCTTGTGGATCTGCTTGATCAAGACTACGTACCAGCGTGGTCGATGCGTCATGCCGAAAATCCGTAACAAGCATCCCGATGGCACACAATGCTCCGGGGTTGTTAGGAACGACCGCCCGTTTCACGTCACTAACCCGAAGCAAATCACCAACCACCATACCACCAGCGCCGCCGAACGCCATTAATGTAAAGTCCCGCGGATCCAAGCCACGCGCGACTAAGATCTGCCGCATGGCCTTAGCCATATTTGCAGTGACGACGGTTAGCACCCCGGCAGCAGCCTCATACTTATCCATGTCCAGGGCTCCGGCCAAATTATTCTCGATAACATGATGCGCTCCATCGACATCGAGACCCATCTCACCTCCAAGGAAATAATCTGGATCCAGCCGTCCGAGAACTACGCACGCATCAGTTACCGTTGGCTCGACACCACCGCGACGATAGCAAACGGGACCTGGTTGTGCTCCCGCACTCTGCGGACCAACTCGCAATCCCCCTCCGGCATCAATCCAACCAATGCTGCCACCGCCCGCACCAATAGCAAGTATTTCAATCATAGGCGCTAGAATCGGCCATCGATCGACCTCTGCCTCATCCACCGTCAACGCACGCCCATCCGCAATGACTCCAATATCGGTACTAGTACCGCCCATATCAACTGTCAAGGCATGCTCTATTCCTATTGCACCCGCCAAGTATGAGCCACCAACAACTCCGCCACTTGGACCAGACATGACGGTGCGCACTGGCAGGTTCCGAGCTACGTTCGCCGTGATTACTCCCCCATTAGATTGCATGACGCAGAGATCCCGGACCAATCCCATTTCACGTAGCTCAGTACTCAGCAAATCTAGGTAGGACGTGATAATTGGTACTGTTGCGGCGTTGATGGCCGTAGTCGAGGTTCGCTCGAATTCTCGCAACTCGCCTGCCACTTCAGATGATAGGCAAACCACAATTTCTGGGCATACATCTAAAATGATATCTCGTACGCGCCGTTCATGGGCACCATCGGCGTATGCATGGAGCAAACAGACAGCAACCGTCGCCACATTTTCTTCTTTCAAACGTACCGCCACCGCGCGTACGCTCTCCTCGTCAAGCGGAGTTAACACTTCCCCCGTATGTCGGATCCGTTCAAGTACTTCGAAACGCCGCCGGCGAGGTATCAGTGCCTGCGGTTTGACATACTGCATGTCGTACATATAAGGATTATTCGTTCGCATGATTTCCAACACGTCGCGAAAACCAGCAGTAGTAATCAATGCAGTAACCGGCAGCTTACGTTGAATCAAGGCGTTCAGAACTACGGTCGCACCGTGCACAAAATACTCGATATCTGCCAACGGCGTATCCTGCACAACCTCTCCCGCACCAGCGGATCCTGTAACGTGCCGCACACCTTGCAATACCCCTGCTTTGAAATCATCAGGAGTCGAAGGCGTCTTATGTACGTGCAGCGTGCCATCCTCGTCTAGCAGCACGAGGTCTGTAAAAGTGCCGCCTATGTCGGCCGCGAGTCTATGTTTCATGTAGATTCCAGAAAATGAGTCAGTAATTAAG
>DPMX01000087.1 GCA_003540955.1 Gammaproteobacteria bacterium | reverse complement strand
AACGACGTCGCCAAAATCACTGAAAACGTTCTCCGTCGATTCGTTGACCCGATTAAATTCCCGGTACCGTGATCGACTTTGTTTTCGCAAGGAATGTGTGAATGATAGCTAGAACATTATTCGATGACGGCCATGAGGCGTTCCGAGAAACGGTCCGTCGATTCATTGCTAAAGAGATTGAACCGCATTACTCGAGATGGGAAAAAGAGGGTGTCGTTAGTCGCGAGGTATGGCGCGCAGCTGGCGAAGCCGGATTATTGTGCACCTGGGTCCCAGAGAAATATGGTGGAGCCGGTGCCGACTTTCTCTACGGCGCAGTCGTGGTCGAGGAGATGGGCCGTTCTGGTTATGCTGGCGTCGCATTTCACCTGCACTCTGATATTGTCGCGCCTTATGTGTATCACTATGGCAGTGAAGCCCAGAAACAAAAGTGGTTGCCCAAGCTTGTGACGGGTGAGGTGGTGTCGGCGGTCGCGATGAGCGAACCGGCAGCCGGTTCAGATCTTCAAGGGATGACGACGCGTGCACAACGTGACGGCGATGAGTATGTAATCAACGGCCAGAAAACCTTTATCTCGAATGGTCAACTTGCTGATCTGGTGGTCCTCGCATGCAAAACTAATCCGAGTGAGCGTGCGAAGGGGATTAGCCAAATCTTGATTGAAAGTGATGCATCGGGGTTCGAACGCGGCAAAAACTTTGAGAAGGTCGGCTATCATGCACAAGATACCTCAGAGTTGTTTTTCGCTGATTGTCGTGTGCCGATCGAGAATTTACTGGGTGAGGAGGGTAGCGGCTTCGTGCAGATGGTACAGCAACTACCGCAGGAGCGACTCGTGATTGCGATCAGATCTGCTGCGATTATTAATTCGGCGATTGAATGGACAGCGCGCTACGTGAACGAACGTAAGGCATTTGGAAAAACGTTGGCGAATTTCCAAAACACGCGGTTCAAGCTTGCGGAAATGAAAACCAAATCGGTTGTGACTCAAGCCTTTGTCGATGTCTGTATCCTACAGCACCTTGCCGGTAATCTAGATGCGATCGATGCTGCTATGGCGAAACTACATAGTACGGAGACTATGGGCGAAGTACTAGACGATTGTGTTCAACTACACGGTGGATATGGTTACATGTGGGAATTTCCGATCGCGCGTGCTTGGGCAGATAATCGTATGGCGCGCATTGCCGGTGGGTCATCGGAGATTATGAAAGAGATCATTGGTCGAACGATGGTTGATCCTAAATAGACCAAGGAACAATGGACGCACATTTTCATTTTATGTTCGATTCAAAATACCCGTATGATGTGGTTGGCTATGGCGTTGAGGTTGTCGTCTAGATCCTCATCGGCGCAGGCTGTAGACAGCAACACTGTACGTGCCCCGGCCTCTATGTACTCGTTTAGCCTGGCTTGGACCTGGTCGGGGTTGCCCGCTAGTGCGTATTTTCCAACGAGTTGGGTAAAATCTTGCGCATAGGTTCTCCCAAGCGTCTCCGCCGCTTGGGCGATCGCTAATTTGCTGTCCTCGTTAACGTTGGTGAAGATGAATAAACCTGGTTGAAAGTCCGATAGATCGCGGCCGAGTTCGGCGCCATAGGTTTTAATCTTTTCGATACTATCTGCGAGCTGTTCTGGTGTGTACATATACGGTAGCCATCCGTCCCCATAGCGAGCCGCGCGCCGCATAGCCACTTCTTTGCGTCCAGAGATCCAAATGGGTGGCCTTGGTTTTTGGAGTGGTAACGGTTTTAGGCTGAAATTATCCAAGGTCGTGTAGCGGCCTTCATATGAAACGTCTGTGTTGGTCCATACGCGTTCCAGGATTTCTAAGCACTCGTCAGTCCGTGACCCACGTTGTTTTACTGGTACGCTGCAGGCCTCAAACTCCTTCGGATTTTCACCGCCCACACCAACACCTAAGATAAACCGACCGCCGGAGGCGATATCGAGTGCTGCACCCATTTTTGCAAGCAATGCTGGTGGATAAAGCGGAAGTAGCGTGATCGAACTCATCAGGTTGATGTGTTCGGTCGCCCCTGCGGCGACCGAAAGTGATACGATGCCGTTAGCGCTATCGCCGTGAAATGTAACGTGCTCCCCACACGAAAGAATGTCGAACCCAAGGTCCTCGATTTGCGCCGCGGCCGTGGCAACCTCATAAGGTGATCGCAGTGCGGTGCCGAAGCTTATTTTATCTTTACCCATATTAATGTGTCCGTAAAGTATTTAAAAATTAGGATAGCCGAGTCTTCGTGCCTCTTGATCCATTACGACAGCGACTCGACCAATCGCACGTCGTGATAGCACCTCGCCCATGGCATCACGAAAGTCGTGTAGTGGAAAAGTCTTCGCAACAGTTGGACTGATGCGGCCATCCAGGAACCAACTAAATAACTTTTTCATTGTTTTACGCATCGTAGCTTCGTATTCGTAACGTCTATCTTTAGGTGTCCAGCCGAAATAGAGGCCCATGTTTAATCCGCACACGGTGAGGTTTTTAATTAAAAGGATGTTTGCCGGAATTTGTGGAATCTCACCGCCAGCAAATCCAACGGGCATTATGCGCCCCTCTGGGGCCATACATCTAAGCGACTGTCGGAAGACGTCCCCTCCGACCGGATCGTACACAGAATCGACCCCGCGGCCATTAGTAATCTCAAGTACTGCATTGCGAAAATCATCTTCGCGATAGTTCACTAGATGATCCGCGCCGTGGTCGCGTGCGGCATCAAGTTTCGCTTGTGAACTCGCTGTCGCGATAACAGTCGCGCCAGTAATCTTTCCTATCTCAACCGCAGCCAGTCCAACACCACCTCCCGCTCCATGAACCAGTAACCAGTCGCCCTTTTGCACATCGAGTAATCGTGGCCAAGTGATTGCGGCGCAGGTTGTTGCGTAAGAATTTGTTAGTCCGACAGCTCGCGCAAACTCAAAACTGTCGGGTAACTCATATACGTTCACTACTTTTGCGACAACTTGTTCGGCAAGCCCACCCCAATCGACAACGGCAACTACGCGATCGTGAAGCTTGAATCGCGTCGTATTACTCCCAATATCTGTAACAATACCGACGACCTCAGTGCCGGGAACAAATGGCAATGGCGGCCTGCGCTGATATTTGCCTTGAACCACAAGGTTCATCGCGAAACTGATACCGACTGCTTGTACTGTGATCTGTACTTCCTTCGGTCCTGGGCGTGGCCTTGGAAGTTCGCTTAAGCGGAGCGTGTCAAATGGTGCCCAATTTGACACTAGCACACCCTTCATGGTCTCCCCTGAATTTGTCTCTGATGTCATTTTATATACCGATCAGATCTGCAAACCGCTGTCGGTGGAAAATGACGTCGCCAAACAATTGCTGCGCTACGCGCGCACGTTTCAAAAAGAGCCCAATATTTGCCTCGTCGGTCATGCCGACTCCACCATGCATTTGTACTGCTTCGTTGCTAACCAGTTCAATCATATCGCATGCCTTCGCCTTAGCCACACAAACAAGTTCTGCAGTGTTACTAGCTTTTTGATCTAAGGCTTGCAGCGCTGAATAAACAGCCGAACGGGCTAGTTCTATTTCGCAAAACATTTCTGCTGCTCGATGCTTGAGCGCCTGAAATGAACCGATTGGTGCGCCAAATTGCTCACGTGTTTTCAGATATTCGATCGTTATATCGAAAGTCTTTTGTGCTGTTCCCAGCATTTCGGATGCGATGCCTGCGCGTGCCCCGTCCAGTACAGGATCAAGGATTTCGGCACCGTATCCGGCCTTCCCAATTATGGAGTTAGCAGGAATTTGTACATTATCAAATTGTATGTGGGCTGCGTTGCGGCTATCAACCATTGTCGTGCGCTTGATATTGATCCCCGGAAGGGAGCTATCGATAAGAAAAAGACTAATTCCGGCACGCTCTTCGTTTTGGCCAGCAGTTCTCGCAACTAGGAGAAAAAGATCGGCAACGTGGCCATCCAATACAAAGGTTTTCTTGCCGTTTATCGTGTACCCATCAACGTTTTTAGCTGCTCTTGTTGATATTTGATGCGGTGCATGACGGGGTGATTCTTCGTGCGCCAGGCTGATCACAAGAACCCCGTTCGATACTCCTGGAAGGGCATTACCGCGTTGCTCTGGATTACCTGCGCTCGAAATAATGGGTGCGGCGCTTAAAACAGTCGCAACAAATGGAGAGGCGGCGAGACTTCGACCTGATTGTTCTAATATGACCCCGAGAGCTTGGGAACCTAAGCCGACCCCGCCGTCATTTTCGTCGATCAGGATTCCGGCCCATCCCATGTCAGATATTTCGCGCCACAGCCCCGGATCGAAGCCCACTGCGTCTTTTTTATCTCGCAATTGGCGTAATGCAGTAATTGGAGATCGTTCGTGGAAAAACCTTGCAGCGGTGTCACGTAGCAGTTTTCGATCCTCTTGAGTCAGCTGCTCAATCATTTAATCCGGGAGCCCTAGCTCACGTTTTGCTATCACATTCAATTGTACTTCTGAAGTACCGCCTTCGATTGAATTGCCTTTGGACCGAAGCCACGACCGACACAAAACTAGATCGTCGTCAGCGAATTCATCACCCTCCCAACCAAGCCCGGCGCTGCCAGCGCATTTCATTAGCACTTCCATCTTGCGTTTGTTTTGTTCGGTTCCATAGTACTTGAGCATCGAAGCGAGTCCGGCAGCCGCGCCTGCGGCACCCATTGCGCGTTTTGAAGTCGATTCGAACGCGCGATCATTTATCAGTTCTCTTGCGATCAGGTCTCGTAGTAGGGGATCGGCGATGCGACCGTTGCCATCGCCAACGTATCTTCGTGCCATGTCCTTGAAGGGTGGTAACCGGTTACCACCACGAGCGCCTAATTGGGAAATCATCGATCGTTCGTGTGCAAGAAGTTGTTTAGCGATTGCCCAGCCACCATTTATTTCGCCGATGAGCTGATCTTTCGGTACTCGTACATCATCGAAAAAGGTTTCGCAAAAGACTGACGTGCCACTGATTAGTTTTATTGGACGCACTTCGATACCAGGGCTCTCCATATCAAATAATAAAAAACTAATCCCGGCGTGCTTAACTGATGTATCGGTGCGGACCAAACAAAATATCCAATCGGCATGATGCGCGTAGGAAGTCCACACTTTCTGGCCATTGACCAGATAGTGATCACCTTTGTCTTCGGCGCGTGTTTGTAGACCGGCGAGATCTGATCCCGCACCTGGTTCGCTATAGCCTTGGCACCACCATATCTCGCCACGCGTAATGGGTGGTAAGTAGCGCTCTTTTTCAGTTGCCGTTCCAATATCTAGCAATAGCGGTCCCAGCATCCCAAGGCCAAAACTAAATAAAGGTGGGCGGCAACCGAGTCGATTCATTTCTTCGGACAGGATTTCCGCCTCGGCTAGACTCAAGCCACCACCGCCATACTCGCGCGGCCATCGGGGCGCCGTCCAGCCGCGCTCGATCATTCGGTCCATCCATGTCTTAGCATCCGGGTGCTTAAATACAGGTTTTTTGCCCCCCCAGACCCGCTCGTCATCGGGCATCGGGGTGCGCATGCCAGGCGGACAGTTTTCTTCGAGCCAGGTACGGGTTTCGTTACGAAAAGAGTCAAGCTTTATCATTTAGGTTTGCTGTTTTGTATACGTATAGAGGAATTCCTTGAGACCTTACTATAGTCGATAATTACCCTAGAAGAGAACGCCCTTCCATTTGTGGGGCTGGGCTTTGATTTTTCTAGTGCTTGCTGAAGTTGAATGACACCTATATGTTCCTTCGACAAATTGGAGAGAAAGTATGGCTGGTTTACTAGACGGTATCCGAGTAATTGAGATTGCGACTTATGTCTTTATGCCGGGCGCCGGTACAGTGATGGCGGACTTTGGTGCGGAGGTGATTCATGTTGAGCCTCCGGGATACGGTGATCCGTATCGAGCGCTTTACCGAATGAAGCCCCTACCACAAAGCGATGAAAATT
>DPMX01000237.1:1856-7320 GCA_003540955.1 Gammaproteobacteria bacterium | reverse complement strand
CGAGGTGCATCGTCGACCTACAAAACGTCGATAAGTTACGTGGTATCGATCAAACTTCCGGCCTCACCATTGGCGCTATGGCCCGTTACGTCGAGATCGCCGAATGCAAAACATTACCTCCTGCTTATGCCGCGCTGAATGACGCCGCCTATCATGTGGGCGATCGACAAGTCAGGAATCGCGGTACGATTGGCGGGAGTATTTGCTGGAACTACGTTGCCTCATGCATGCCCGCTGTAGTACTAGCACTGAATGGAACAATCACTCTCGCCTCAAGTAAAGGGTCATTTCGAGAGATGGACGCACAAGATTTTATCCTCGGCCCGTTCGAGACGGCGCGAGAAGATAATGAAATCCTACTCTCTATCTCCTGGCCCACCGCCCCCGCCCGTGCCGGTAGTGCATACAAAAAATGGGGCTTAGTAACTGACTCGCTGCCCGTAGTAGGAGTATGCGTAAATGTCACATTAGACACAGAAGGAGTTTGCACCGCGGCTCGTGTTGCAGTGGCGGGACTGGCTGACGGCGCGCAACTCAGTGTGCCCGGTGCCGAGGCAATAATAGGATCAAATGGCAGTGACGACTCCATTACCGCAGCGATGGCCACGGTCGCCGGATCCGTAGAAACTCATACAGACCACTGGGCCGATGCTGAGTACCGCGATCAACTCATCTGCAGCGTTGGAGCAGAAGTTACCGCCACAGCGTTTAAACGCGCGCGTAGTTGATCAGAGGGAACGCTCCAATGAAGACTATTAACATAAAGATTAACGGCGCTATGTACACGGAAACGGTTCCGGTCCGAATGCTATTGGTTGACTTTATTCGCGAAACCATCGGCCTTACCGGCACGCACGTTGGCTGCACTTATGAAGGTGTCTGCGGTGCTTGTACTATCCATCTAGATGGGGAAGCAGTGAAAAGTTGCCTTATGTTGGCAATACAAGCGGACGGCCACGAAGTCACAACCGTGGAAGGGCTGGCAAATAACTCAGAGCAGACTCCATTGCAAACTGCGTTCCACGAACAACACGGTCTGCAATGTGGATTTTGCACGCCTGGAATCTTAATGAACATGACTGAATTTCTCGCCAAGAACCCACACCCAACTGACGAGGAGATTCGCCACGGATTGATCGGCAATTTGTGTCGCTGCACCGGCTATGTGCATATCGTAAACGCAGTGCGCGAAGCGGCAAAGATAATAGGTTAACGAGAAGCGGATAGGAACATGCCGAGCAATCTAAAGAATAATGCGGGATCATGGCTAGGAGCGCGACACGGGCGTAAAGAAGATTCGCGCCTCGTCGTCGGCGAAGGGCAATATATCAGCGACATTGTATTGCCACGTATGTTGCACGCAACGTTTGTACGAAGCGAATATGCACATGCGAAAATTTTAAGTATCGACACCAGCGCAGCCGAAGCGCTAACCGGAGTTGTCAGTGTGGTGACTGGTGCCGATATCGTCGACGAGCTCCGAGCTATGCCGCAACCAGTATTACTGCCCAACCTGCCTGCCAAATACCCTACCTTTTATCCGCTTTCGGTCGATAAAGTGAAATTTCACGGTGCGCCGGTCGCACTGGTAATCGCGCGGGATAAGTATATCGCCGTCGATGCTGCCGAATTGGTGGCGATCGAATACGAAGAACTGCCGGTCGTGGTAGATCCGGAGGCAGCACTAGAGCCCGACGCACCGATCGTAAACGATGATCACGATCACAATGAGATATTCTCAATGACTTTCACCGGCGGTGAAACAGAATCTGAACAGGAATCCAACGCCAAGGCAGTCGAGGAGATCTTTAAAACTGCTGACGCTGTGATAAAAGAGCGCTTCCGAGTCCATCGAACTGGAGTCACACCGATGGAACCACGGGGTGCGTTGTGCAGCTGGTCAGATTCAGACGGCCTAACCGCCTGGATCACGACACAGCGCCCACATATCGATCGTCTTGCCTTAGCCGACCTACTTGATATTCCTGCTAGCAAAATTCGCGTCATCGCACCCCGGGATCAAGGCGGTGGTTTTGGTGTTAAGGCGCCCTTTTATCGCGAGAACATCATCATCGCCCACATGGCCCGTAAACTCAGACACCCGGTACGTTGGATCGAGTCACGCCATGAAAGCTTAATGAATGTAGGACAGGAACGCGATCAAATACATTACCTCGAGGTTGCTGCTAGTAAAGACGGGAAGCTCTTGGCTCTGCGTAATCGCGGGATCGCCGATACCGGTACCGGAGAAACTGGAGTCTATTGGGGTTTTGTAATGCCATTTTTGGGGGCAGTCGAAATGCCCAACGGCTACACCTGGGATAAAGCGGATATTAGTTTACGTGCGGCCGTGACCAACAAAGCATGCCTAACGCCATCACGCGCATTTGGCAACCTCCCTCCACGTTTCGCGATAGAGCGTGCAATAGATATGGTAGCGCACAAGATCGGCATGGAACCAGCCGATATGCGACGCAAAAATCTCGTTTCAGAATTGCCGTATACGTCGACGACCGGAGAGTATTTTGACAGTGGCGACTTCATAAAGGTTTGGGACAACTTGATCTCGCAACTCGATTTAGTTGCGTTTAGGAAAGAGCAAGCGGCCGCGCTAAAGCGAGGTCAGTATATCGGAATTGGCTTCGGTACCGGGGTAGAGCTATCTGGGGTTGCCTCCGAGCTCATGGTGCCGATGGAAAATCAACCCGGTTACGGTGCTGCGACCGTGCGTCTCGATCCGCGTGGCAAGGTGCAAGTATTTAGCGGTGATGCACCCGGTGGTCAAGGCCATGAAACTACTACAGCGCAAGTTGTCGCCCATGCCTTTGGCATCAACCCTGCAGATACTATCGTCACGACTGGAGACACCGGTACTACTCCATTCGGATCTGGCACGATCGGCGCTCGCGCGGGCTCATATTTCATGAGCGCTGTTCATAAAGCTTGCACGGAATTGAAAATAAAAATAGCCCGGATCTTGGCGCATGACTTAAGCATTGAAGCGAACGTTGATGACTTCAATTTTACTAACGGAGAGGTGATTTATCGCTCCGATCCGACAAAAAAGAAAAAATTTACTGAAATCGCAGAACGTATCATCATGCATCCGATCAATATGCCTGAGGGCGAAGTTGGCGGCCTCGATGCGACCGCCTTCTTCGAGGCCGCTAAACCGATGATTTGCTTTAACGCGGATTTCTGCATTGTTGAAGTAAATCCTACTAACGGCGAATTTAAGATTCAAAAATGGGTCACATCAGAAGATGTTGGCAACGTCATCAACCCTCTCATAGTTGACGGGCAAATGCATGGGGCCATCGTCCAGGGTCTATCCAATGCCGTATTCGAGCAATTCATCTACGACGAGCAGGGGCAACAACTCACTGCGGATTTTGAGAACTATAAACTCGCAAATGCAGCGGATATGCCTGACATCCAAATAACCTATGCGCCTACTCCCTGTCCCCATACACCGCTAGGCACACGAGGAATCGGCGAAGGTCGGCCAAGCTCTGTACCCGGGGCGTTAACAAACGCAGTTTGTGATGCCCTCACTCCCTTCGGTATCGAAATTACCGAATTACCACTGCGTCCTAGCAGCATATGGAAGAAAATACAGGACGCAAAAAACTGATTGAAATTACCCGAGGAGATTCGTATCGACACGCCTCGCAAAACGTGCCCACTGTTTTACTAGAGGGGGAATACACCCCACTATAAAGCAGAATCCGATAACACCTACTGTTTCTAACGCTTGCAAGATAATTCAGGAACTATCATGCCTAAATCACGAAAAGTCATCATCACCTGCGCCCCAACAGGTGCAATCCATACTCCAACAATGTCACCTTATCTGCCAGTGACGCCTGACGAAATAGCCGCGGCAAGTATCGAGGCATTTGAGGCCGGTGCTGCAATCATTCACTTGCATGCGCGAGATCCAGAGGATGGGAAACCGACACAAGATCCGGCTGTGTTTCGAAAATTCTTACCCAAAATTAAAAAAGAAACTGACGCGGTTATAAACATTACAACCGGCGGCTCTCCACACATGACAGTGGACGAACGTTTACGCCCTGCCGCAGAGTTTGCACCAGAAGTGGCTTCACTCAATATGGGCTCTATGAACATGGGATTGTTCCCAATGTTACGGCGGTACGAAAACTTTAAATATGACTGGGAAGTTGAGCACCTCGAAAAAAGTCGCGACATGGTGTTCAAAAACACGTATCAAGATATCGAGAGAATCCTGACGACATGTGGGGCAAATGGAACACGTTTTGAGTTCGAATGCTACGACACCGCCCATCTTTACAATCTGGCCTACTTTCATGAGGCTGGTCTAGTCAAAGCACCACTTTTTATTCAAACTGTATTTGGGCTACTCGGCGGTATCGGCGCGCATCCAGAAGACGTCACGCACATGAAACGCACGGCAGATCGCTTGTTTGGGGATGAGTATGTCTGGTCAGTGCTAGGTGCGGGACGGAACCAAATTCCGGTAGCTAGTATTTCAGCATCTATGGGTGGAAACGTCCGAGTTGGTCTCGAAGACTCATTGTGGGGTGGGCCCGGGCGACTTGCAGAAGGCTCCGCCGAGCAAGTACGTCTCGCCCGCAAAGTTATTGAAGGGCTGTCGCTCGAAATTGCTAGCCCCGATGAAGCACGCGACATGTTGGATCTCAAAGGTGGCGATCTAGTTACTGTGTAGCGCTTAGCTATCGCTCTCACTCGGCTTTGGTGAGCAAGGATACTCTCGACCATTGCCATAATACCAGGATCACGGATAGCATTCGGTAGCGTCAATATGTTAACGTCTATAGTGCCCAATAGTTATGCCTTTAGACGATAAGACCCCCTGCGAGGATGGCGGATGAAACGAGAAAGATCTTACAATAAGACAAAACGTTTGGTCATATTTGGAGCGCGGTTCAGTGTTTTACTGTTCGTTTTCTTTAGTCCGCTTAAAACCAATGCTGCACAAGCGCCTGATGCGGTCATCCGTGAAGTATTCGATGAATTGCTAATTCAGCTAGACTCAAAACGTCAGAGCAACTCATTGACCGATGAAAATGTAAGATCGATTTTTGCCACTTTACTAAGCCCGCGTATCGATTACTTAGCGCTGGCGCAATGGATATTGCGTGATCACTGGGTGAATGCGTCCGTCGAACAGAAAAATGAATTTCTTAATGCTTTTGAACAATACATCATCAACACGTACGCGTTAGCCCTATCGAAAGGGGAAAAAATCGTACTGGATGTGAAGGAAAACCCATTGCTGCGCAAGAACACCGCTGTTGTCACGGCTGGGATTAAGATCGCAAATGCCGATGCTATTCCCCTCGACTTTCGATTAATTCAGCGTGGTGAAAAGTGGTTACTTTTTGACGTTACATTCAGTGGCGTGAGTCTGGCGCTTACTTTTCGTTCGGACTTCAGTTACGTCGCAAAAAACGGCGGG